>JAQGHK010000571.1 GCA_028288875.1 Phycisphaerales bacterium
TTTTTCCCGCGGATTTGCCCGAGCGAGGCATGAAACTTGTTGCGCCCCTCGATCTGAATCACGATCTCACGGTCGATGCCGCGATCCGTGGTGATCAAGTCGCCTGGCTGGAGCGTAAGCAGGTCGCTCATCGCAATCTGCGTGCGGGCCAAGACGGCTCGCAACTCGACCGCCGCGCTATTGAGCACGCGGCTGACCTTCTGCAGCGCGTCGTCCGTGCCGGCCCGGCGTTGGTACGTAAACCAGCTTTGCGCAGAGAGTTGCGTCATTACCGGTTCGATGACGTTATAAGGGATGCACAGGCTCATCGTGCCAGCCCGGTTTCCCATCCGCAATTCAAAGCCGATCACGACCACCGTTTCATTCGGCGGCACGATCTGAACTAGCTGCGGATTGGACTCGAAATCCTGCACCGAGAACGTCACCGGCGTCAGGTTCGACCATGCCTCGGAAAGGAACTGCGTGGCTCGATCCGTGATGCGTTGCACCAGACGCTGCTCAATCTGCGTTAGCGGCCGCTGTGGAATGAACAACTCGGCGTTGGAGCCGCCCAGGAGACGGTCGATGATCGGGTAGATGATCAACGGGCTGATTTCCAGACAGAGCTGGCCCTCTAACTGTTCCGCCTTCAGAAGGTTGAAGCACGTCGGGTTCGGCAGGCTGTGGATGAATTCGCTGTAGGTCAGCTGCTCGATATGGGCGACCGAGACTTCGATGATCGTCCGAAGGTAGCCGGAAATGGCCGCGCCGAAGTTTCGACCGAAGCCTTCGTGGAGGGCTTCGAGGGCCCGCATCTGGTCTTTCGAGACGCGTTCGGGGCGTTTGAAGTCGTAGGACTGGACTTCGTGCGAGGACCGGCCGCGGCTGGAGAAGACCTCGGGCGCGCGGGATGCCGCCGGGGTGGGCAGCATGCCGCCCGTGTCCACGGCCGCCAGTAAGGCGTCGACTTCAGATTGTTCCAGCACATCGCCCATGTCTGCACCTCAAGCCGGCATCGCTTTAACGTTTATCGGACGATGGCCGACAGACCATGAAATTTGGTCGCGATTTACCGCAGATGACCGTTACCGGTGACGATCCACTTGTACGTCGTCAGGTCGGCGGCCCCCATCGGGCCGCGGGCATGCAGCTTGTCGGTGCTTATGCCGATCTCCGCGCCCAGCAGGTATTCGCCGCCGTCGGCCAGCCGGGTGGATGCGTTTACCATCACTGAGGCTGAATCAACGCGCGTCGTAAAGGCATCGATCGCCTGCAGCGAGGCCGACACGATGCCGTCCGTGTGGTGCGAGCCGTAATGATTGATGTGATCGATCGCCTGATCGATCGAATCAACCACCTTCACGCCCACGATAAACGCCAGGTATTCCTCGGCCCAGTCGGCATCCGTCGTCGCGACGGCTTTGGACCAAATCGCCCGCGTGGCCTCGTCGCCGCGCACCTCAACCCCTTTGGCGGCCAGCGCATCGCAGAGCGGCGCGATCAGCTTGGGGGCGATGTCGCGGTGCACCAGAATATGCTCGACGGCATTGCAGACGCCGCCGCCGGGATAGCTGGTTTTGGCATTCACGCAGATGTCGATCGCCTGCTGTTCCATGCCGCCAATCGCGGCGTCGAGATACAGGTGGCAGTTGCCGGTGAAATGCTTCAGGACCGGCATCGTGGCTTCGGCAACGACAGCGCGGATCAGCGATTCGCCGCCGCGCGGGATGACGAGGTCGATGTACCGATCGGACTTCAGCAGCAGGGGGACCAGCGCGCGGTCGGTCTTATTGACGATCTGAACCGATGCGGGCGGCAGGCCGGCTTCTTCCAGGGCGTTGGCGATCATCGCTGTGATGGCTTGATTGGAATGGGCGGCCTCTTTGCCGCCGCGCAGGATGACAGCGTTGCCGCTTTTAAGGCACAGGGCGGCCGCATCGGAGGTGACGTTCGGCCGGCTTTCGTAGAAGAATAGAACCACGCCGATCGGCACGCGGCGTTTTTCGATCCGCAGCCCATCCGGCCGATTGAATGCCTCAATGGTCCGGCCGACCGGGTCGACCTGACCCGCGATCGACTCCATGCTGACGGCCATCGCTTCGATGCGTTTTTCGTTGAGCCGCAGCCGTTCGATCATCGGCTTGGCTAAGCCAGCGGCATCCGCGGCGGCGATATCCTTGGCATTGGCCGCGATCAGCTCGGCGGCCCCGCCGCGGAGCTGGCGCGCGATGGCACGCAGCGCATCATCCCGCTGCTGCCCACTCGCGGCGCAAAGGCGGCCGGCCGCTTCCCGCGCCTGGCGGCCCAGTTGTTCGACGTATTCGGCGTGCTCAGACACAGCTATCTCAGACATGGCCAGATGATAGCAAATCCGCCGGCGATTGCTGGCGACTAGCGGCTGGCGTCGCCGTTGACGCTGCGAACTTCGAAAACGACTTCCGGCGGGTCATTGATGAGCGTGACACCGTCTCGCAGGTCGACTTCAACGGTCCGGCGGAGCTCGCCCGCATCAACATCTTCCTTGACGATGCTGAGCACCGCTTTGACCGAACGTAAAGGCGTATCGCCGATCAGCCCATTGACGACATTCGAAGGCCCTGTCACCTGAATGTTATGGATGACCGGCCCGTCGCGCACGATCACTTTCGATCGTCCGTCTTCACCCACGGGCCGGCGGACGTCAATGTAAACCGTCCGGATCTGGCCCTGCTGGATGGTTGACCCGACCTCGTACGTCATTTTGACTTGCGACCGGCTGAGTGAAAGTTGCGAGTCCTGCGGCACCTTCAACGGCACCATCATGGTCTTCGCGCCGGAAGTGGTTCCCAAGTTCAGACCGGAGCCGTCGACGGCGATCGTCGGGTTGTCGCCGCCGAATTGAGAGTTCACCATTGGCAGCGGCCCGGTGATGTCAATCTGTGGTGGATCGAAGGCGACATTTTGCAGAGTGACCTGCAATTTCGGAGGCGGCGCGACGGTCACCTTGCGGGTGATCACGGGATCAACAGAGACCCGCAGGTCCGGCGGGCTGGCTTTAACCGTGACATTGATGTTGACGAACTGCGGATCGGCCTTAACGGCATCCGCGATCGACTGAAGCTTCGTGCTCGCCGCCGCCTGTGCATTCGGCAGCGCCAGGACGAGATGGCCGTCCTTCGTCGATTTAGCGACGGCCTGTTTGAACTGATCGAGCTGCCCCTGCGGGCCTTCCAGGCTAAGCGTGACGCTGTCGTCCGGCTCAACGGTGGCGGCAAAATTACCATTGCCGGTGCTGAAGGCGATCTTCAAGCCGTTGACCGATTCCGGGCGGCTCTGGGCCTTCTCGGCGTAGACCCAGATCAACATCGTGAGTGGGACAACGATGCCCAGTGTCTTGAGCGCCTCGCCGGGCCGCCGCGGGGTGGAGTGCCGCTGCTGGCCGAATATGCGGGCGAGTGAAAAGCGTCCGGTCTCGCTCATTCGTCATCCTTTTCCACAGCCGCAGAGCTCGGCGGTCGAATGATCGTAGTCTCCGGGGCCGCTCGTTCGACAATCTGCTGCGTCATCGGGCGGCCATGCGTTAAGAGCTCGTCCAGAACGCTGCGCAGACCGTCCAGCGTCAGCTTGCGGTAGAGCGTGCCGCGTTCAGCAATTGAAATGCAGCCCGTTTCTTCCGAGACGATCAGCACCACGGCGTCCGTTTCCTGGCTCAGACCGACGGCCGCGCGGTGACGGCTGCCCAGCTCTTTTTCAAGCTCGTCGGATTCGGCCAACGGAAATTGTACGCCGGCGTAGGCGATTCGGTTCTGGCTAATCACCACGCCAAGATCGTGCAGCGGCGAATTGGGGAAGAAGATCGTATTCAGCAGCTCGGCCGAAATTTCGCTGTCCAGAAGGGTGCCGCTTTCGGCGACGCCGCCCAGGCCCGTATCGCGCTCGATGGCGATCAAAGCGCCGATCTTTCGGCGCGAACAAAAGTCCGCAACCTTCACCAGTTCCGTAATCTGCTCCGCCGCCTCGTCGGAAATCCCTTTGAACAGCCGGGTCTCACCCAGTCGCATCAGGGCCCGGCGAAGTTCAGGCTGGAACGCCACTGCCATGGCAAACCACACGCCGCTCAAGAGCGTGGTGTAGAGCGTGCGGATACGGCCGATGTCCAGAAAGCTGCCAAGTAGCTCCACAATGACAAACAGCGCGATCAAAAGCAGGGCGATGCCGCGCAGCAGGCGGGCCCCACGGGTGCCCTGCAAAAATCGAAGTACGCCGTAGACGAAGCTGCCGATCAGCAGCAGCTCGATCGTGACCTGCCACCAAGGGTAGCTGCCTACGCTGACGATGAACTGCTTGAAGTTATCGAAGAAAACAATTGCGAACATGGGGCTCGATCGGCCGTGGCATTGTAACGGGCATGGCCCGCGGATTCACTGCCCGAGGCCGGGCGGCAGGTGGTCCCGTAATGCGCTGGCTACTTTCACTACATCGACCATTTCCGCAATATCGTGCACGCGAACGATTGCCGCACCCTGCGTGACGACCCACGCGACGGCCGCCGCGGTGCCAAAAACGCGGTCGGCGGCGTCCGTCCGGCCGGTAAGCTTTCCGATGAATCCTTTGCGGCTCGCCCCGACCAAAACCGGCCGGCCCGAGCGGCAGAGTTGGCTGGTCGCGCCCATCAGCGTCCAGTTGTGATCGGCGGTTTTGCCGAAGCCGATGCCGGGGTCGATCAGAATGCGATGCGGCGCGACGCCAGCGGCTTCAAAGGCCTTCGCACGTTCATTCAGAAAGGATTGTACCTCGGCCACAACGTCTTCGTAGGCTGGCTGGTCTTGCATGGTTGCCGGTTGGCCCTTCATGTGCATGAGCACGACGGGACATTGACGGTCGGCGACCAGCGGCAGCATGCGGGCGTCGTCGCAGCCCGCCGAAATGTCGTTCACAATGGCAGCACCAAGATCCAGCGCAGTCTTGGCAACAAGTGATCGAGTTGTATCGACGCTGAAGGTTGTCGGTAGATTGCGACAGGCCTTAAGGACCGGCGAAATGCGCACGATCTGATCGATGGCTTCCACACGTGTACTGCGGGGCTTGGTGGATTCGCCGCCGATATCGATCAAATCCGCGCCGGCTTCGACCATGTCTTCGGCGCGAGCCACTGCGGCATCGACAGTGCTGAATCGCCCGCCGTCACTGAAGCTGTCCGGCGTGACGTTCAGCACGCCCATCACCAGCGGCCGGCGGTTCGGCGCGGTCAGCCAGCGATCAAAGTCGGCCGGGAGCATGGGCTACTCGACCAGGTTCTTTTCGAACACGATCAGGTTGTCGGCGTGGGTGCTGTCCCAGCGAACGCCGACAATGTCGTAGCCGACGGATACGGCGAAGTGCACGAATTCGCGCTGGTGGTTCATGCACTCGCAGCGGACGTATTCGTAGCCATGGTCTTTGGCCCAAGCCTGCTGGGCTTCGTGGAGCTGGCGGGCGACGCCATGGCGGCGGACTTCGGGCTTGGTCGCGCCCATCCAGTGATAGAACATGCCGGGCTTGAGCTCAAAGCCCACCCACAAGCCGACGGGGCGGTCGTCCATGCGGGCGATCAGCGTCAGCACGTTGTAGCGCCCCAGGAAACGGCGTTTGAAGTAGTCGACTTCGCGCTTGGGGCGGAAGATCGAGTTATAGAGTTCGACCGCCTGGGGCAGCAACTTCTCGTCGGCGATAATGATGTCGGCCTGTGCCACGTTTTAGCGATCTCCCTTGGTCCAAAACGAGTCTACCGCCGACGCTTACAAAAGCCATGCCGGCCAAAATGAAGGAGCGACGAACAATGGTTCGTCGCTCCCTCATTTCACGTCAATCTGCTGTGATCAGCCGGGTTGCGGCAGCGGACCGCCGAGGCCCAGTCCGCCCGGGCCGGAAGGTGGTTCCGGGGCAATCGTCACCGCCCGCGGGGGCGAGGGCGGGTCCTGGGTCATTTCGCTGACCTTTGGCTTGGTAATCATCTGACCGCGCATCAGCATGTCGATCTCATTCGCATCCAGCGTCTCATATTTCATGAGCGCCTTGGCGATTGCGTCGGTCTTGTCCTTGTACTGCTCCAGCACCCGGCGGGTGTCTTCGTAGTACAAATCGATGAGCTTTTTCACTTCCTCATCGATCGCCTGCGCGGTTTCCTGCGAGTACTCGGGCGGGGCCGCGCCGTACATGGCGGCCTTATTCTCGTCGTCGCCGTAATAGACGAAGCCGAGGCGCTCATTCATGCCCCATTCGCGGACCATGCGGCGGGCGATGCCGGTGGCTTGGCGGATGTCACCGATGGCGCCGGTATTGATGTCGTTGGTGAACATTTCTTCGGCGATACGGCCGCCGAACAAGGTCTTGAGCGTCGCGATGCACCAGTTGCGGCTGTAGTTGCTGCGATCCTTTTCGGGAAGCGACATCGTCGCGCCGCCGAAGTTGCCACGCGGGATGATGGTGACCTTGTGGATCGGGTCGGCGTCTTCCGTCAGGTACTGAATGACGGCATGACCGGCCTCGTGATATGCGGTGGCGAGCTTATCTTTCTCGTCTACAACGCGGCTCTTCTTGGCGCGGCCCCAGCGAACCTTGTCGCGGGCTTCTTCAAGATCATCCTGTTCGATGAAATCCTTGTTGAGCAGCGTCGCGCCGAGGGCAGCTTCGTTGATGATGGCGGCCAGATCGGCACCGCTGAAGCCGGGTGTGGCCTTGGCGAGGCGGGCCAGGTCGACTACCGGGCCGAGCTTCACCTTGCGGCTGTGTACCTTCAGGATTTCCAGGCGACCTTTGACGTCCGGCAGCGGCACGTTGACCTGACGGTCAAAACGACCGGGACGCGTCAGGGCAGGATCGAGCACGTCAACGCGGTTAGTGGCCGCGCACACAATGACCTGATCGTTGCTGTCGAAGCCGTCCATCTCGACGAGGATGGCATTGAGTGTCTGTTCCCGCTCGTCATGGCCGCCGGAACTGAAACCGCTGCCACGGCGACGGCCGACGGCGTCAATTTCATCCAG
>JAQGHK010000565.1 GCA_028288875.1 Phycisphaerales bacterium
TCAACTGGCTGCCGGCCCCGCAGTTCGACGGCCCGCACGTAACCATCGCCGCGGAAAACAAGCCGGCCTTGCACATCAGCGGCGATTTCTACAACTGGTTTGAATTGCCGCGCGGCGAAGACGATCGCAGCCATAAGACTGTCGTCGTCATCGGCGACGTCAGCGGCCACGGCCTGCCGGCGGCGTTCTTGATGGCCACCACGCAGTTGCTCGTGCGCAACACGATGCCGCGGCTCCGCGATCCGGGTGCGTGTCTGGCCGAGATCAATCGGCAGCTCTGTACCCTCGTCTACAATGGCCAGTTCGTGACAATGATGATTCTGGTCATCGACCACGACAACGCCGGCCTTGAGATCGCCTCGGCCGGCCATCACGCGCCACTGCGGCGGCGCGACGGCGAAGTGGAATGCCTGCCAATCGATCCGCAGCTGGTCGTTGGCGTGGATGATTCCGTCGAGTATCAGACTCAGCGCTTCCGAACTCGCCCGGGCGACACGTTTTTACTGTTTACCGACGGCGCGATCGAAATGACCAACCCGGCCGGCGAACAGTTCCGCATCGAGCGCCTGCACCAGGCCTTCGCCACTGCAGGTGACACGCCGCGCGGACTGGTGGCGGACATCAATCGCACGCTGGAAACGTTCCGCGGTGGAACCGATGCCGAAGACGATCTGACGATTCTGGCGGCCCAAGTGGTGCAGGCGGATGTGGGCACGATCACCGATACCGATCAGACGTTCGCGGCGAGCATCTGAGTACGCGTGCTCACGGCTGGCCGACGCCAACGTTCACTTCAACCGGCGAAGTAATCCATAGCGGCAGCAGCACCAACAGCGTGCCATCGTCCAATCGCACCGTCTGGGTCACGAGCCGGCCATCAACCGTCACGATCTTCGCTTCGGCCGGCAAGCCGCGGATCTCAAGCATTGGCGAGATCGTTACCACATTGGATTGGGGCGTTAGGTGCATCCGAAGCCGCGGGCCGGTGGCTGTGATCTGATAGGCGCCGCGTTGTTCATTGAAGCCGTCATTGTCCGCATCGCCGGCCGTTTCGCGGTCTAGGTGGCCGGTGGATTCATCCACGGTTGCCCGGGCCGGTAAAGCGTAGGCCGAGAGGGCCTCGGGATCGGTGCTGCGGAGTTTGCCGTCGAAGATCGCGCGGCCGTCCGCTAGCAAAATCCATCTCGGCCGGCCGGTCGCATCCTGTAGCCGAACGCGAATGCTGTTGGCTTCAGCGACGGACCATCCGTCCGGGCTGGCCGCGCTCGATTCGACCCGCAGCGGCGGCCGGTCGGGCCAGTGAAAATCGATAAAGAGACCGGCGTTGGAAACCGTCCATCCGCCGTCGACCTGGACCAGCGTGCGGCGATTGTCGACCAGCATCACATCGTCGATCGCATAGCCGCCCGGCGAATCGATCCGAAGGCTGATCGACTTGGCGCCCGGCAGGGATTTGCGGCACGCGTCGGTCGTGAGATCGACCGCGGCGAAGGCCCAAGCGTCGGCGGGCACGTTCCGCGTCGAGACGGCGATCGGCTGCCCGTCGGCGAGCAACGTGGTTGTCACAACGCCGGACACGGTGGGGCGGACATAAGTGCCCAGCAGCGACCAATCGGCCGGTAGGGTGAGGCCGAACAGCAGTGAAGTGATATTGATCGAAGCCCCCGGCAACGCCGCCACGGCGCGCTGCCCGGTATGGCCCGGCGCGTAGCCGGCCGTGCCGCGCACGAAGGCGGCGTCGGCGTCGGTCTCAAAATCCAGCATGGTGCGGAACTTCTGGCCGATCAGTTCCGCGTCCTGCTTCTGTAGTTGCGGGCCGAGCAATGCGACGCTGCCCAATGGCGACGATGGCGTGCCGGCACAGCCGGCCAAGGTGAGAACGAGTAGATACAACGACTTTCGCATGCGTGTCGCGACCGTTGTTGGCGATTCGCGGCCGCGTGTCAAACCGGCGGGCTCGCGGTAACTTCGCCGACGATGGATCCCACCGTGCTGGTCTTCGCCAATCCTACCTCCGGCCGCGGTCTGGGTGTAACGCTCGCGACATCGCTGGAAGGCCCGCTGCGGAGCGCCGGCTTTAACCCGAACGTTATTCTTTCTAATCCATCCGATTTTGAAGATCGAACCGCAGTCGGTGCGGCGGCCGCACTTATTGTCATCGGCGGCGATGGAACGCTTCGCACCGTGGTGGATCGCTGCCTGATGTTGAGTGACGCGCCGCTGCCGCCCATCCTCTGCATCGGTTTCGGCACGGCCAACCTGATGCAGCGGCACCTGCGGCTGAAGTATCCGAAGCAAAATGTCGCGGGCCGGGTGGTCGAGCTTCTGCGAGCGAATAAAGCGCGCCCAGTGGACGTCGGAGTGGTCGGCGGTGACGTCGCCGGTCGCATTTTCCTGCTCATGACGAGCTGCGGTTATGACGCCGGCGTCGTCCACGCGCTGGCGAAAGTACGGCAGGGCCCGATCACGAAATTGTCCTACCTGATGCCGGCCGTTCAGCATCTGCGGGCTCAGGCGTATCCGAATGTCAGCGTGACGGTGGACGGCCAACGCGTGTTTGACGACGCGCCGGCGCAGGTGTTCGTGGGCAATGTGGCCGAGTACGGCACGGGGTTTCCCGTGCTGGATGAGGCCGATTCCGCCGACGGCCTGCTGGATATCTGCGTGCTGCCGTGCGCGAATCACGTGCAGTTCGCACAACTCGCCTGGCGTCTGGTCCGCGGCGGGCATCGAGCTTCCCCCGGCGTGGTGTATCTGCGTGGGCGCGACGTCCAGATCCACTCGGCCGAGCCGCTGCCCGTACAAATTGATGGCGACGCCGCCGGTACGACTCCGGTGCGCCTCAGCTTGCTGCCACGGCAGGTGAGCTTTATCGTGCCGTGATGCTAAGCCGGCCTCTTTCGATTGATCCCATCAAGCTGCTTCTGATCGCCGGCCCGTGCGTGATTGAGTCGGCCGACCAGTGTTTCCAGATTGCCGAGCATGTGATGAAGCTCGCCGCGACGCTGCCCGTGCAATACGTCTTTAAAGCAAGCTTCGATAAGGCGAATCGCTCCAGCGGCAGCAGTTTCCGCGGGCCGGGGCTGGACGCCGGGTTGAAGATTCTGCAGCAGGTGAAAGACAAGTTCGGCCTGCCCGTGCTGAGCGATATTCACGAGGCCGAGCAGGCCGCACCGGCCGCTGAGGTTTTGGACATCCTTCAGATCCCTGCGTTCCTCGCCCGGCAGACCGATCTGCTCGAAGCCTGTGGCCGCACCGGCCGGACGATTAATGTGAAGAAGGGCCAGTTCATGGCGCCGGCGGAAATGGCCAACGCGATCGCCAAGATCAAAGCCGTCGGCAACGACAACGTGCTGCTCTGCGAGCGCGGCACGTTCTTCGGCTACGGCCGGCTGGTCAATGACTTTACCGGACTGGCCATCATGAAGGCGCTGGGCAAGCCGGTGATCTTCGATGTCACCCACAGCACCCAGCAGCCAGCCGGCCAGGGGACGACCAGCGGCGGCAGCCCGCAATTTTCGCCGATGCTGGCGCGCTCGGCCCTGGCCACCGGCTGCGTGGACGGCCTGTTCGTGGAATGCCATCCCGATCCGAAAAACGCCAAGAGCGACGCGGCCACCGTGCTGGATCTCAAAGCGATGGAGCCGCTGCTTCGCCAATGCACCGACATCTTGAAATTGCGTTCAACCTGGCCGGAGGTGAAGCCGTGACCGATGGACTCACGCATATCGATTCGCAAGGCCGCGCCCGCATGGTGGACGTCGGCCACAAGGCCGTCACGCAGCGCACGGCCACGGCCACCGGCTGCGTGCGAATGCAGCCTGCGACGCTGCAAGCCATCGCTGCCAATCGCATCGCCAAAGGTGAAGTGCTGGCCGTCGCGCGCGTGGCCGGCATCATGGCGGCGAAGAAGTGCGGTGATCTGATCCCGCTCTGCCACCCGCTGTCGCTGGACAGTGTCGAGATCGAATTTGATCTCCCCGAACTGTCGCCGCCGGACGGCGAAATGGTGGAACTGGTCATTCGCGCGACGGCAAAAATCACGGCCAAAACCGGCGTGGAAATGGAAGCCCTCACCGCGGTCAGTGTGGCAGGCCTCACGGTC
>JAQGHK010000598.1 GCA_028288875.1 Phycisphaerales bacterium
AGTTCGGCAAGCCCGGCGCAGTAACCGGCTGGAACTTCCTCGTCGGCAAAGAGCCGTCAATCAAGCTGCTGGCCGATGCCGTGGGCTTCGGGTACCGCAAGGTCGAAGGACGCGACGAATACTCGCATCCGCCGATGATCGTGGTGCTGACGGCCGACGGGAAGATCAGCCGCTACTTCTACGGATTTCAGTACCCGTCCGACCTGCTCAAAACCGGGCTGACTGAGGCCGGCGAAGGCAAAGTCGGCACGTATGTCGAGCAGGTGCTGGTGGCGTTGTGCTACCACTACGACGAATACGCCGGGAAGTATTCCTGGTCTTACATGAAGCTAATGCAGGGCGGCGCCTTGCTGACCATGCTGGTCGTCTTCAGTTTTTTAGGTTCTCGCTGGATCAAAGACGCCAAAGCGGCTCGCCGCGACGGTCCGACGCCGCCGCCCGTGCCGCACAGTTGAGCTGCACAGTTAATCGACGGACTTTTAATACGGTAAATGACCATGTTCTCTCTTCTGGCCACCACCTTCGATCACTTCCTCCTGCCGACACCGGCCTCCAGCGTGTCGGGGGAAGTGGACTGGCTGTTCTGGTTCGTGACCTGGGTCACGGTGATCTTCAGCCTGCTCATCCTCCTGGGCACGGTGTGGCTCGGCTTTCGTTTCCGTCACAAGCCCGGCATCAACGACATCGGCCGTGGCCCGACGCACAGCAACCTGCTGGAAATCGTCTGGTCGGTCATCCCGCTGATCATCGTGCTGCTGATCGCCATCTGGGGCTTCAAGGGCTACATGAACCTGGCCATCCTGCCCCCGGCCAATGACGCGGATACGATCGAAATCAACGTCCGTGCGTACAAGTGGGCCTGGGAATTCACTTATCCCAATGGCTTCCACACCAATGTCCTGCACGTGCCGGTCAATACGAAGATCCGCATCGTTCAGACCAGCGACGACGTGATTCACAGCCTGTATCTGCCGGAAATGCGCATCAAAAAGGATGTGGTGCCCGGCCGGTTCAACAAGCACTGGTTTGAAGCGAACATCATCAGCCCGATGGGTTATGACTTGTCTCGGAAGAAGTCCGATGGTTCCTTCGAAGAGCTCAATCGAAGCGACACCGCCAGCTATGAAATCAATAACGAAGCGCTGGAAAAAGGTGATCCGCAGGAACTGGAAAAGGCCCGCAGCGGCTTTGATATCTATTGCACCGAATACTGCGGCACCGGCCACAGCCGCATGCTGAGCAAGGTTTACGTCCACCCGGACATGGATTCGTACAAGACGTGGCTCATCGCCGCCAGCAACCCGTACCGCGGCGATCCGCCTGCCAAGGACGTCGGTCTGAAACTGGCCACGAATAACGGCTGCTTTGCCTGCCACAGCATCAACGGCAGCAGTGGCACCGGGCCCACCTGGAAAGACATGTACAACGCTCCCGTGAAGCTCACGGACGGGAAGACGGTCACCGTCGACGAAAACTACGTTCGCGATTCGATCCTCTACCCGCAGAAAGAAATCGTCCTTGGCTTCGGCGGCGCGATGCCATCATTCCTCGGCAAGTTCAGTGATCGCGATATCGCGGCCCTCGTGGCCTACATGAAGTCGATCAGCACCAACTTCAAGGGCGACGCCGCTGAAGTGAATCAGCCCGTGCCGAAGTTGAACGAAGACAAGAGCAAGACGAAATAACCCCCATCGGCCGGGTGGCGAGCCCGGCCGATGGCTTTCAGTTGAAGTGTTTGTGTTTGGGCAAGGCCAGCCTTGCCTGCGATCGGCGGTAAACGTCGGTCGCCGTCCTTGGGCGACGCAGGAGTCGCCCCTACGACCTGCCTTCCGCTATTTGAGCGCGGCAGTGCCTTGGCAGTGGCCGGTCTTCGCGCCGGCGATAAGATTGAAGTCAGCAGGAGCGTTCGTATGTCCACCTTAAACCCGTCGATCCCGGTGCACCCGGCGGCCGAGCCGCAACCGCATGGGACCAATTATCTCAATCACACCAAAGGCTTTAAGTCGTGGGCGTTCACCCTCGATCACAAGCGCATCGGCCTGATGTATCTGGTCGGCGTGCTCTCGGCGTTCGCACTCGGCGGGTTCTTCGCCATGATGCTGCGTACCGAGCTGATCACGCCCGGCCCGACCTTCAGCCGTAACCCCACGACCGCGTGGGACTTCTATAACCACATGTTCACGCTCCATGGAGCGGTCATGGTGTTCCTGTTCATCATCCCGGCCATTCCGGGCGCGTTGGGCAACTTCGTGCTGCCGCTGATGATGGGTGCCAAGGACGTGGCATTTCCTCGCCTGAACTTGCTGAGCTTCTGGCTGTGGTGCACGGGCGCGGTGTTCTTCACCTACATCCTGCTCGGCGGCATCATTCACTCCGGCTCGGTCATGCTGTTCGGCGGACCGATCACCAACCCCGTCCTCAACTACATCATCCCGGCCGGCCTGGACACGGGCTGGACGTTCTATACGCCGTATTCCACGACCACATCTTCCGGTGTCATCCCGGCGACGTTCGGCGCGTTCATCCTTGGCTTTTCGTCGATCCTGACCGGCGTTAACTTCATCGCTACGGTTCACACGCTCCGCCCCAAGGGGATGACGTGGTTCAAGCTGCCGCTGTTCGTCTGGGCGCTCTACGCGACGGCCATCATTCAGATCATGGCCACGCCGGTGCTGGCGATCACGCTACTGCTCCTGATGGCCGAACGACTGCTCGGCGTCGGCATCTTTGATCCCGCTCTGGGCGGCGATCCGGTGCTGTACCAGCACTTTTTCTGGTTCTACAGCCACCCGGCCGTGTACATCATGATCCTGCCGCCGCTGGGCATCATCTCTGAGATGATCGCCGTCTACAGCCGCCGGCATATCTTCGGCTACAAGTTCATCGCGTTGTCCTCTATCGCCATCGCCCTTCTGGGCTTCCTGGTGTGGGGCCACCACATGTTCGTCAGCGGCCAGAGCAGCGTGCAGAGCGCGATCTTCTCGGCCATCACCTTCTTCATCGCCATTCCGTCGGCCATCAAGGTCTTCAACTGGATGGCGACGCTGTACGGCGGTTCGATCCGCCTGCTGACGCCGATGCTTTACGCCCTGGGCTTCATCGGCCTGTTCACCATCGGCGGCCTGACCGGCCTGCCGCTGGCGGCCATCAGCACGGACGTTCACCTGTCCGATACCTACTTCGTCATCGCCCACTTCCACTACGTGGCGGTCGGCAGCACGCTGTTCGCCTTCCTGGCGGGCATGTACCACTGGTTCCCGAAAATGTTCGGGAAGATGTACAACGAGAAGCTGGCCCGCGTTCTGGCGGTATGGATTTTCATCGGCTTTAACCTGACCTTCTTCCCGCAGTTCATCGCCGGCACGCACGGCATGCCGCGTCGGTATGCCAGCTACCCGGACGGATTCCAGATCTACCACGTACTCAGCTCGATCGGCGCGTACACGATGGGGCTGGGCCTAGTCGGTGTATTGCTGAACTGGATTGACGGCCTGCGGAATGGTCCGCCCGCCTCGGCCAATCCGTTCGGTGGCAACACGCTGGAATGGATGACCCCCAGCCCGCCCCCGCACGATAACTTCTCCACCACCCCCGAAGCGGCCGACCCGTATGACATGGGCCGCTGGAAACAGGTCGGCGAATATGATTGGGTGCTCGATCCGAACTACGTGGCCGATCCGCACGCTCACTAATTGAACACCACGTTCGGCACGGTTAACGCCGTGCCGAACGTTTGCCTTGCTCGCCGTGACTGAGAAAGATTGAGTTTTTGTAGGGCACACGCAGGTGTGCCGCGTTCGTGAAGAACAGCATGCCCGGGCATGCCCTACAACTGACAGGACGAAAGATGACCGACGCAGGAATTCACGCTTACGACGCCGGCCGGGTCGACCCGCCCCACACCCACACCGATCCGCACGGCATCGGTGACGGGCACGACCACGGCCATAACCCGCACCTGGCCCATCACTTTGACACGATGGAGCAGCAGTACGACTCGGGCAAGCTCGGCATGTGGGTGTTCCTCGCCACCGAACTGCTGATGTTCGGCGGCCTGTTCTGCGCCTACGCCGTCTATCGTTCAAATCACCCGGAAGTCTTCCTTTACGCCCATCACTACCTGCAAATGCAGTGGGGCGCGATCAACACCGCCATCCTGCTGGCCAGCTCGCTCACGATGGCCTGGGCCGTGCGATGCAGCCAGTTGAATCAGAGTAAGGCACTGGTCATTTTGCTCCTGGTCACCCTGCTGGGTGGGGCCGGGTTCATGATGATCAAGGCGGTCGAATACAACCACAAGTTCCAGGAATACCTCGCCCCCGGCCGCTTCAACGCCTACAACGTCCAATTCAACGGCCCTGCCCATGAAGGCAAGGCCAACGCGGAAGGCGTGAAGAAGGAAATCGCCGAAGAGAAGAAGCTGGCCCCTAAGCCGCTGGAACGCTCAGGCATCGCTGCTTCACCGTCCAATCCGTACCTGTACGAAGACCCGAACGTGAACAGCGCTGATAAGGCTCTGATCACCCCGCATTACATTCGCAGCACCGGCCTGAATGAAGCCGAGGCCTACCACAT
>JAQGHK010000686.1 GCA_028288875.1 Phycisphaerales bacterium
GGCCGATCGAGTCTGGGGGATCGAACAGCACCTCCACGCGAACGTCAGCGGTGGAAAGGCTTCCGAGCTGAACAACCGCTTCAACCGTCACAATTGACCCGACGCAGGCCAGTCCGTCGTCGCCCACTCGGACCGCCTGCACAGAAACGCCGCCCCACGCCTCGCGGAGTCGATCCTTTTCGTGGGCCAACGCCGCGGCCGGCTTAAACCCGTCGGCGGCCAGCACCTTGCCGCGGCGAACGGCCGGGCTGTAGAGACGTTCCGCGTACTCACTGACCATGCGCTGCGTGGAAAAGACCGGGGCGACCTTCGTGAAGTTCGTCCGCATCTTGGACATCCAGGCGGCCGGGATGCCGTCGGGGCCGCGATTATAGAATGCGGGCGCGACTTCGTGCTCAAGCAGGTCGTACAGCGCGTCAGCTTCTAGGCGGTCCTGTGCATCGGCATCGGGCAGACTGTCGCCGTCGCCAATCGCCCAGCCGGCGTCGGGCGCGTCGGCGTACGCCTCAACCCACCAGCCGTCCAGAATGGACAGATTCGGGATGCCGTTGGCCGCGGCCTTCATGCCGCTGGTGCCGCTGGCCTCGTGCGGACGACGCGGCGTGTTCAGCCAGACATCGACCCCCTGAACCAAGTGCCGGGCGATTTCCATGTCGTAATTATCGAGGAACACCATCCGTTCGCGCACGGCCTCGCCGTGGGTGAACTGGCTGATGGCCTGAATCAGGTTCTTCCCTTCCTCGTCGGCCGGGTGAGCTTTGCCGGCGAAGACGAATTGGATCGGTCGTTCGGGGTGATTGATCAGTTTCTGCAGCCGTTCCGGGTCTCGCAAAATCAGCGTGCCGCGCTTGTACGTGGCGAACCGGCGGGCAAAACCGATCGTCAGCACGTTCGGGTCCAGCAGGCGATCCAAAACCGTCACCGGCACGTGCGCCTTCATCGCGGCCTGCCGGCGGGCGAGCAGGCGAACGTATGTGATCATGCGTTCACGGGCGGCCGTCCGGATTTTCCAGAGCTCGGCGTCTGGCAGCGCGGCGATGCGCGAAAAATCTGGCGGATTGGCTTCGCCGAGTAAGGCTTCAAGATCCTGATTAATCCACGTGCGCGTGTGAATGCCATTGGTGACGCTGGTGATCGGCACGTCGTCGGCAGGCACGCCGGGCCAGACGGGGTTCCACATGTGGCGGGAAACGTCGCCGTGCAGCGCGCTGACGCCGTTGCAGGTATCGGCCAGGCGAATCGCAAGAACCGCCATCGAGAAGCCCTGCTTGCGGTCGCCGACGTCTTCGCGGCCGAGCGCCAGGAAGCCGTCCTCGTCCAGCTTCAGGCTCGTCCAGTAATGATTGAAGTGGCGGAAAATCAGGTCGGGCGTGAAGCGATCAATGCCGGCCGGCACGGGTGTGTGCGTGGTGAAGATATTTGTCGCCATCACGTGCTGGCGGGCTTCGTCGAAGGTGTGGCCGGTCGCTTCGATATGCGTTCGAATTCGCTCAAGCGCAAGGAAAGCGCTGTGACCTTCGTTCATGTGGAAGATGTCGGGCGTCACGCCGAGCGCCTTCAAGGCGCGAACGCCGCCGATGCCGAGGACGATTTCCTGGCGGATCCGGGTATCGCTACCGACGCCGTACAACCTGGCCGTGAGCCGGCGATCGTCCGGGCTGTTGGCTGGCACGTCCGTATCGAGCAGATACAGCGGCACTCGGCCAATGTTCGCCTTCCAAACCTGGCAGACGACGCGCGTACCCCAGTCGACTTCCACCTGCACCGGTTTGCCGTCTAGCCCGGTCGCCAGCTCAACAGCTAAATCGGCGAAGTCATGCTCGGGGAAATCTTCCTGCTGCCGGCCGTCGGCAGCCAAGTGCTGTTCGAAATAGCCATTGCGGTAAAGGAGGCCGACGGCGATCAACGGGAGGCCGAGATCGCTGGCGGCTTTCAGGTGATCGCCAGCCAAAACGCCTAAACCGCCGGAATAGATCGGCAGCGATTCGTGAACGCCGAACTCAGCCGAAAAATAGGCTACCGAGCCGCCGGTCGTGTCGCCGGGAAACGATTTCGGCCGGGCAAGGTCGGCATTCATTTTCGCCAACTGCTCGTTTAACGCCGACACGTACTCTGAATCCTTGGCGGCAGCATCCAGGCGAGACTGATCAATTTCCCGAAGCAGCCGCACCGGGTTCCGTCCCACTTTTCGCCACAGGACCTCGTCTAGTTTCACGAACAGCGCCCGCACGGCCGGGTGCCAGGTCCACCAGAAGTTCCGCGATAACGCGTCGAGCGGACGCAGAACTTCGGGAAGGTTCGGCGTGACACGGAGCGTCTGGATGCTGGAGAAGTTCGACATCGGTTCCTCGCACGAGCCGAACGCCTCAGGCCGTCGGCTCAGTTCGTTTGTAGTAAAATTGGGAGTCCTGGGCCCGCTGGGCGACCAAGTGCAGGGTAAACGGGTATTTCAGCTTTCCCGCGATGTAAAATTCAATGATGCGATGCCCGTGCCGGGCCTGACGTTCAATGTTCGCATCGACTTGATCGGTCAGTTCCGCAGGGATCAGCTTCTGGCGGTCGTAGTCCCAGTGCGGGTCAATCCGCAGCAATAAATGGGCTTCCGACCAGTCAATCGGGTAGCCCAGAACGTGCCCCGAGCCGGTGTCTGGGGTGTAAAACCAGAAGCACATAAAGCGGTCTTTCCGGGCCGTCCCGGTGGCGTCGGCGGCACCGGTAATCAACTTGGCATGGCTGGTTCGGATGGCCTGGCCGGCTAAAGGTTTGGCGACCCAGACTTTGCGGTCCTGGCAGTCGTATAATCCGACGTGCGGGTAGCTGCCCGTAAATTTGTCGGTGCAGAGCTTGGAAGAGACCGTGGGCCCGGCCTTGGCGGCGGTGTTTTTTCCGAATCCGAACACGCGGCACAAAGGATAGCCGGTTGCGGATTGCCTGTCGCGAGCCGTGTTGCATGCCTTTAGCTTTCCGCACCGATCGATACAATCGAAATGCTGCCGCCACTGGCAGGCTGGCGTAAGGAGTCTGGATGATCGTGTTGCCCCCCGCCGTCGTTGAACTCGGCGGTTATATCAATGGCTTTAAGCTGTTGCCGTTCGCTCTGATTTCGCTCGTCTGGCTGCGCCTCATGACTTGGGCGGATAAGGACGCGGAGGATGCCCGGCTTCCGCGGCAGACCACGAATCTAATCCACCTCGGCCTGTGGATCGTCGGCATCGGGCTTGGCCTGGTCATGCCGCTCTATATCGCTGCCGTGGCGATCTTCATCGTCTTCTTTGCGATCGACGTCGCGATTTATCTGTCGATGCGGAAGAAATCGGTGGGGTTGGCCGACCTCAGCAAGCAGTTCGCCGATTGGCGGAAGAATATTGGCAAGAAGGAAAAGATCGTCTCCGCGAGCGAGCACGCCGTGGTGCTGATCGACAAGGGCGGCAAGCCGCTCCAGCCGCCGACCGATGATAATCCGCAACGCCCCGCGTTCGACGCGATCCAGTCGATCCTGTCGCAGCCGCTCCGCTATAACGCCCGCCGCATCGACCTCCGCCCGACCGACGGCGGCTCGGTCGTCCGTTACACCGTCGACGGTGTGACGATGGAAGGGAAGTCGGTTCCGAAGGAAGCCGCTACCGCCGCCATCGAGCTGATGAAGCAGATGGCCGGTCTTGATCCGGCCGATAAGCGTAAACCGCAAACCGGCAAGATGAAGATCACCACCGAAACCGCCAGGCACGAGGCCGAGATTTACACGGCCGGCAGCACCAGCGGCGAGATGATGCGGATCACCCTCGATTTCAAAAAGCTATACGACTTCCGCGTCGACGGCTTGGGCTTTCTGTCCGATCAGAACAAGACCATCCTGGAAACCGTCGCCGAGCCCGGCGGCATTGTGCTGTTGACGGCCCCCGACGGGCAGGGTCAGACCAACCTCGCCTACGCGATGTTGAAGCAGCACGACGCGTTCCTGTCGAACATTCAGACCCTGGAACGCGATCCGCCGATCGAGCTCGAAGGCATCACCCAGAACAAGCTGGCCGCCAACGCCGGCACGGGTGAAGAAACCAAGCAGATCGATTGGATGATCAGCCAGCAGCCGGACGTGATCTTCCTCGACCGCTGCGATGACCCCCGCACGGCCATTGATTTGGCCAAGTACTGCACGGACGGCCACCGCGGCTATGTCGCCATGCGGGCAGCCAACACGTTTGACGCCCTTGCCCAGTGGCGCAAGCTCATCGGCGATGACAAGCTCGCGATCGACAGCCTGAAGCTGGTCGTCGCCGAGCGACTCGTCCGCACACTGTGCGAAGCCTGCAAGGTGGCGTACACGCCGGAGCCTGAAGCGCTCAAGAAGATGAACATGTCGCCCGAGCGGGTGACCAAGCTCTTCCAGCCGCGCAAAGAGCCGATGCGCGACCAGAAAGGCAACGAAATCATCTGCCAGTTCTGCCAAGGCTTGGCCTACAAGGGCCGGACCGGCGTGTTCGAACTGTTCAAGATCGACGACGAAGTTCGCGCAGCCGTGCAGGCCGGCGGGACGGTCAACCAGTTCAAGGGCCTCTTCCGCAAGCAGAAGCAACGCTATCTGCAGGAAGCCGCCCTGGCCCGCGTGGAAAAAGGCGACACGAGCGTCGAAGAAGTGCTCCGCGTGCTGCGTGGGCCATCAAGTTCGTCCTCCACGCGTTCGTCGAGCGCGGCATTGGCCTAGAGACGGCACCTAACCGAATTGCCGTCTGATTCGTAAACGACTTTTTCGCCGGGCACTGCCATGATCCTTTCCATCGCCGTCATCCTCATCGTCGTGGGCCTCACCTACATGCATTTTCTGCAGGGTGCGTTCACCAGCGCGATTTCGTTCACCTGCGCATTGGCCGCCACGCTGGTCGCGTTCGGCTATTACGAAAACGTCGTCAACCTGATGGCCCAGAGCGGCTTTGCCGACTATGCGGCCGGCATGTCGCTCATCCTGTTGTTTACAATCACTTACGCCGTCCTGCGCGTGCTGGCGGATATGCTCGTACCCGGGAATATTTCTCTGCAGCTGTATGTCGAGAAAGTCGGCGCGGCGCTCTTCGGGGTCCTTGCCGCGATGATGGCGGCGGGCACGTTCGCCATCGCGCTTCAACTGATGCCATTCGGCCCCACGATCTGGGGCTACGCGCCGTACGAAGTGCGTGACCGCGACGTCCGCGTTCCGTCGGCGCTGGTGGGTCGCAATCGCGCATCAGACGCGTTCGTGTTCGAAGAGTCGGCCGCCGATAAATTCGATGCGGCTCCTTCCTCACTGCTTCTGCCGGCCGACGGGCTGGTGTTGTCGCTTGTAAAGCTCACCAGCGATGGCTCGTTCGCTGGCGGCCAGTCGTTCGCGACGGTCCACCCCGACCTGCCAACGGAAGCCTTCAAGAGCCGCCTTGGCGCTGAGCACAGCGGCAAGCACGTGATCTTCAATACGACCAAGACCACCGCCGCGACGCTCGAAGGAATGTACACCCTTCCGTCAGTTCCAACCTTCCTCGACACCGAAGTCGCCGAAATCCGTCCGGCCAACGCCAACCTGACCTACAAGCTGGCGGCCAATGACCGGCTGGTGGTTCTCCGCGTCACTTTCGGCGAACCGCCGGCTGATAAGGACGGCGCTGTCCGCCTCACACCTGCAGCTGCCCGCCTGGTGATCAACGGCGAGACATATCACCCGATCGGCACGATGGAAGGCGCCTCGTTTATCGGCCTTACTCGCGTGGACGATGTCATCACCGTGACCCCAGCTGGCGGTAACCGCGAGGCGGATCTGGTTTATGCCTTGCCGAAAGCCACGGCCGACGCCCTCAGCAAGCCGGCGACCGATGAAACCGCTGTCCGTTTCGTCGAATTCAAGCTGTTCGGCCGAATCGATCTCACCGACAAGAAAACCGCCCCTTATCCCGCCGCAAGCAAGGGCGGCAAGGTGGCCCGCAAGCCGAGCAGCCCGCTGGGTGTCGCGACGAAAACCACGCCGGCCACACCGTAATCCTTCGATGAACCCGTAACGCACAATGGCCCCGGTTTGGTTTTCCAAACCGGGGCCATCTTGTTTACTGAGCTAAACGCTTCGGACGGCGGCCTACTGACCCAGCGGCGAAGGAAGGCCCGCTTTTTCAAACTCCGATGGCACCGCTGCCATCGCGACGAAGTCGACATGGCCGTCGAAGTAGAGCACGTTAATGCCGTCGGTCAGACCGGTCGGCTTTTCATAGGCCACGATGTGGTCCGCATTCTCAACCGTCGTTTTGCCCGCACCGACGTAGACATAATCCCGCTGCTCGTTCGCCCAGGCGCCATAAAAATCGGTCGCGTTCGCTCCTGCAGGCGGCACCGGTCGCGGCGTGCCTGTCCGTGGGTTGATGAACACATCGACCGTAATCTCTTGCGAATGCAGCAACGCGCTAAAGTCCGGCGGCATTTTGTCCTTGTTCGTATTGGCGTACATCATGGACGCCAAGCCGATCTGCCGGAGGTTGGACGAACTTTTGATTCGATTCGCCATCTCGCGGGAGCGATTGAGCGACGGCAACAGGATGCTGGCCATCATCGGGGCATTGGTGAGGTACAGGTTCGCGATCGAAAGCTGTGCCATCGTCTCGGCCCCGGGAAACGGCGAGCGGTTACGCACGTGAATGCCGCCATCATCTGCCCAGATAGAACCTGATGCCGGCCCGGCCTGTGCCTGAAACGCGGCCAGCGTGGGGAAAACTGGCTCGGGTGCGGCCGCGAGGAACACGTCGGACAGACCAAGCACCGTGCGGCTACCAAGTAGCGCCAGCCCGTACCCCTCGCTAAGCGTCGCCTTTACGTCGGTGTACGAGATAGCCAGTGGCTGATGGCCGCCATTAACTTTGGCGATGGCGGTGAAGACGGCGTTGTCGGTGATCGGTGCCCCGCCGTAGCGGGCCGCGGCAATGACGGTTTGCGGGTAGGCGCCCAGGAAGAGGTAACCGTCCTTGATCGTCCACGCCGGCGAGAGCGCAGGTGTCGCGGCATAAAAAACGCTGAGGTCGCCGACTTTGGTCATCCGGCCGGCGACCGTGATGTTCTTGTCCTTGATGAGGTTCTTCGCCGAGTTTGAAAGAAAGATCGACAACGCCGACAACGCCTGCTTCGCCTTGGCAGGGTTGGCGAGTTTGTTCACGACGACCGCGCCGATCGCCCCCGTGCCGCCGACTTCGGGCGACGTGTAGGCGGCCCATTGATCGCCGAGGCTGGCGAGCAGGTCGTCCTGCAGGTTTTTCCCAATCGCCATGGTCGCGCCGCCAATGGCCTTATCGATAATGTCACCTGCGGCCGCGTCGGTTTCGTTGGCCACGTCGCGGATCGTTTTCAGAGCCGTGTTGGGATTGAGACGCAGCACGGTCACCGTGTTGGCGGATGCGGGAACGTGCTTCAACAAATCGGCATCCAACGGCGTGGTCGCGGTCACGGCCAGCAGACCTTTGCGCGGAGCGGGCGCATCGAGATAGGCATCGATCTGCCATTCCTTGTCCGCAAAGCCCGCCGCCGACACATAAGAGTTCACACCGGCAAGCCCACTGGCCTCGATGAAGCGGCGGTAGCGTTCGGTATTTTCAGGCGGCGCTTCTTTTTCAATGATGGAGTCAGCCAGTTCGCGGGCGGCCTTCACATTGATGAACATCACAGTGCTCGGGTCGGCCACGCATTGAGCGAGACCTTTCTTGAAATCGGCTTGCTGATCCAGCCCACCCTCGACGGCGGCGTCGGCCGCGTAGCCGAAGACCAATCCCACGCTGTCGCCCGGCGTCACCACGCGCGGCTGCGCCTGCTGCGGGACGAAAGCGACCAGTTGCTGCAGCGTCTGTGTGAGTTCCTTCGTATCCGCGCCGGCACGGCAAAGGATGCCGCCCCGCGCATGGCCGTCCTCAAAGCCCACGAATGCCGCGGACGGCTTGCGAATGAATTGCCGGACGGCAGCGGCAATACCACGGTACGAGCCGCCATCGCGCGGATTGAGGCGCTCGGCCGCGGCGCCGGCGGCGGGGATCGTCTCATCGATCAATCGGCCGACCTGCGAATCCTTTACGATCGATTCCCACTTCGATCCGGCAAAGCCAGGCCCCGGGTCCGTCGTGCCGCGCCACCCGAAATAGACCAGTGAATCCGCCGGGACCAAATCACTGAACGCCGAATTACCGGGCGATTGGGCAAACGCGCCGCTGGTGAGCACCAGGGTCGCAAGGCAAGTCAGACGAACGCGCACGCGGGCCTCCTTGAAAGTGGCCTGCGTTATACCTCACTTGCCCACGCAAAAGGTAGCGAACACCCGGCCGAGCACGTCATCCGGTGTGACCCGGCCCAGCACTTGGCCGAGCGCATCGACGGCCCGCCTCAACTGCTCTGCCATCATCTCCGGGGCGTCATCCAGAATGGCGGCGACGGCAAGGAGCGCCTCATGGGCCGCCGCGACGGCCATGCGGTGGCGCGTGGTCAGCGCCAGTGTTCCGGCCTCAGACGTCGCTCCGAAGGCGAGGTCATCCATTCGTTGCCGCAGCACGTCCATGCCCACGTTCGTGATTGCGGAGATGGCGATTTCGTTCGCGCCGACGCGTGCATCGCCCGGCGCCAAATCGAGCTTACTCCGCAGGAGCAAGTCCGGCTCCTTCGCCAGCCATGCGCGACCAGTCGATCCTAACTCCCTTACTTCGATCACGAAGTCGGCCGCTTCTACCGCCCGGCCGGCCTGGGCCTGCATCTGCTGGTCGATCTCATTCGTTCCGGCCCGCTCGATGCCCGCCACATCGATAACGCGAATCAGCCCCCGTCGCAGCGCCACCTCGGCCGACAGTGCGTCTCGCGTGGTGCCCGCAACGGGTGACACCACCGCCCGCTCGCCGCCGGCCAGCGCATTTAGCAGCGTGCTCTTCCCGGCGTTGGGTAGTCCGACCAATACGAACGTCGGTTCGCCCGCCAGTCGCTCGAACTGAGCGGCATTTCGCGTCAGGTCGTCCAGGACAGCCGCCGCCCGATCGACGCGGCGCCGAACCTCGCCTGCATCGATGAACGCAATGTCGTCCTCAGAAAAATCGAGGTTTGATTCAATGAGCGACAGCGCTTCGGTCAACCACTCCAGCGGCGGTACCAGGCGTCGCGAGAGTTCCCCGGCCACCAGTTGTCGGGCCGCGCGAAGTTCGCCGGCGTGCGTGGCGGCAATGGTCATCGCCACGCCCTCGGCCTCGGCCAGATCCATGCGGCCGTTCAAAAATGCTCGGCCGGTGAACTCGCCCGCCTCGGCCGAACGGGCACCGGCGGCGATCAGGTGCTCGACCAGCGTGCGGGCCAGCAGCGGATTGCCGGGCAGATGAAGTTCCGCCAGATCATCGCCGGTGTAACTGTTCGGGCCGACGAAGGTGTAAGCCCATGCCGGGCAATGGACCCCGTCGAATCGAAGGGTGGCGCGGGCGGCGACTGAAGGCGCGGCAACCAACCCCGGGGACAGCAAACCCAGCAATCGAAAAGCATCTGGCCCCGCCATGCGCACGATCATCCGCGCCGCCGGTCCAACGGCAGAACTCACCGCGACGATGGTGTCGCTCGGATTCAATAAAAGCCTCAAAGCGTTCACCCCGTGCAGGCACGGGGTGAACGTATATTTTCTGACAGGTCAACGCCGGATTATGTCCGCTTATCGCGTGCTTTCTTCTCGGCGTCATTTCGCGCCTTCTCGGCCATGTCCTGCAACTTCTGGAACCAGCCGAACGCCCCGCCGCCGGTCTTTTCCGGGGTGCGCTTCTTCGTGTCTTTGTCCCGGTCGATGATCTCGCCGTCCACGAACGTCGGACCGGTTGGCGCGAGCGCTTCACGTTCCTTGATGTGCTTGCGGATGATGCGGCTTTCGATGATGCCGAAAATTGTGCTCGTCAGGATGTACATGTTCAGGCCGCTGGGGCTGCTGTAAAGGAACAGCGGGAACATCAGCGTCATCCACTGCATCATCTTCTGCTGCTGCTGCTGCTCCGGCGTGGTGGCTGGCGGCTTAGGCGTGAACTTCTGCTGCAGGAAGAACGCGCCGGCGAGCAGGAACGGAATCACGTTCAGGCCGTCGAAGTGGAGGACGCCAAACAGGTTGATCGGCGTGGAAAACTGGATCAGGTGGTCCGGCTTCGACAGATCCTTGATCCACGTCAGGCCGTACAGGAACGGGGACTGGCGGAGTTCGAACGTGCTGGACAGTCCGCTGTAGAGCGCGATCCAGATCGGCATTTGCAGGAACATCGGCAGGCAGCCGAGCACCGGAGCGGCGCCCTGCGTCTTATAGAAATCCATCATGGCCTTGTTCAGGCCTTCTTTGTCGTCGCCGTACTTCTTCTTGATGCGCTCCATCTCGGGGCCCATCTTCCCCATTTTGGCCATATTGATCTGCGACCGCTTCGTGATCGGGTGCAGACAGGCGCGGACGACGAACACCAGTGCGATGATTGCGAGGCCCCAGTCGCGCAGCACCATCTGGAAGAAGCCCAGCAGGAGCATCAGGAAATCGACCAACCATTGGAACGTGCAGAATGCGCACGAGCCGCCGGTTTCCAGCGTATGTTGATAGCCGAGGCCGGGCGCGGCGTAGTAAGGGTTCTTCAAAACCTCACGCTTGCGCGGGCCAAAGAACACGCGAGATTCCAGCGTGTGCGTGGTGTTCGCCGCCAGCGTCATGTCGCCGGTGTTCACGTCGAGGGCCACCTGACGCAGGTGCGCTTCCGCCTCAGGATTGATCGAGTGGGCCGTGGCCGACTTGATCCAGCTTGTGCCAGCCGGGCGGACGATGGCGTTGAAGTAATTGCCGCCGGCGCCGAACCACAGCAACGGCTGGTTTTCGTACGTCGTGTAATCGCGGCTGGCCGTGCTGCCGGAGAAGCTTTCGAGCGCGTCATGCTTCAGGATGACGGCGTTTTTACCTTGATAGCCGGCCACTACCTGGCGATCGCCGCCACGCGGCTGTTCGCTCGGCGGGAAGGTCGGACCAATCAGATCAGACGACACGACCAGCGGCCGGCCGGACAGATTGATGAAGCTGTACGAGAATTTGGTATCGAAGCCGCGTGGGCCGTTCACGCCGCCTTCTTCGTCGCGTGGCAGGATTTCAAAGGTCTTGATCAGCGTCAGAATCGGGCTCTTGCCGTCGGTGATGTCGAGGGCAAGGCTGACGCTCTTGGCATCCGATGAGGCCACCCGCCAGATACTGCCGGCCAGCTTTTGCTCGTGGCCGTCGATTTTGATCGAACGGGTCGCCAAGGCGAGCGTCTGCGAATCGGGCGCATCTTCGAATTCAAACGGATCGGATGAGCCGACGCGTTCGGTGTAATCATTCAGCACCACGCCCGACAGGCCGCCCCCGGCCGGCGAGACGCGAAGCTGCATGGCGTATTGCTTGTCTTTGCTGGCGGCCGAGCCAATCAGCACGTCCGCCGGAGCCGTCGTCGGCGAAGCGATCGCGATCGAGCCGGGCTGCGTCGATTGAACGACAAGGCTGCCGGCCGGCTGCGTCGACGCCGGGCCGCTGGTGATAGCGGTATCGGTCGAGGCCGGGGCAGCAGCGTCCGCAGGCTGCGTGGCGGCGGGCACTGGCTTGGGAAGCAGCGCAAGGCCAGTCGTTCGTTCGACCAGCTGCACCAGCGGCACCCAGCCAAACAGGATAATCGCCGCGATGGCCATCACGGCGAACAGGCGTGTCCGTTCGTTCATTTAAAGACTCAATCCTTCAAACTCACAGGGAATCAGCGGCCGTCGAGAAGACGGTCGCCCAGAAAATTGTCCAGATCGTCGATCGCGTGCACCTTGCGCACCGTCGTACCAACGTCATATTCCAGCCGGACGAAGTGCAGCACGTTTTCGTCAACGATGACGAAGCTGGCCCGCGGATCACGGTCGCGCGGCTGGCCGACCGAACCGACATTGACGATGGCCTTCTCATCCGTCAGTTCGAATCGGTAATCCAGCTCATCCGGGCTGTAAAAGTCCGGCCCTTCCAGGAACACACCGGGGACATGCGTGTGGCCGCAGAAGCAGACCTTGTCGAACTTCTCAAAGATGCTGTGGAACTTGCCCGGGTTCGTATAGATATCGTCCGGGAAGATGTATTCGTTGATCGGCCGACGCGGGCTGGCATGGGTGGCGATAAAATCGTTTGTTCGAATGCGCACGGGCAAGTTGCCGATGAACTTCCACCGCTCGGCTCGGCGCTTGGGATCAGTGTCTTCCTCAAACTGCCGACGCGTCCAGAAACAGGCCTGCTCGGCGCCCTGGTTGAAATTGAACGGCTCGAACAGCACGGCGAAGTCGTGATTGCCCATCAGGGCGGCCTTGGCGTGCTTGGCGACGAGGTCCAGGCATTCCGAGGGATTCGGCCCGTAACCAACGATGTCGCCCAGGCAAAGAATATTGTCGATTTTGCGGCTATGGATTTCAGCCAATACGGCCGTGAGGGCTTCCAGGTTGCCGTGAATGTCGCTGATGATTGCAAACAACGTTAGGTGCCCCGCTAAAGGGAATCCGGCGATGGTAAATGGCCCGGCCGGGGGCGTCAAACGATCCCTTGCATGGTGCGGCAACCCGGCTACATTCGGCCGACCTTGAAGTCCACGAATACCAGCCCGTTGGTCGGCATCGCCCTGCTGGGTGCAGGCGTCGTCGGCCGCGGCGTTTTGAAAATCCTGAGCGAACAGGCCGACCTGCTGAAACGTCGCACCGGCCTGACGCCCGTCGTCCACCACGTCGTCTGCCGAAACTTGGATCGCCACGGCGACTTGGCCGGCGACAATAATGTGACAACGGACGCCGCCGCCGCCATCGCGGACCCGCGCGTATCGATCGTCGTGGAAGTCATGGGCGGCACGGGTGTTGCGGGCGAATACACGGCCGCGGCACTGAAGGCCGGCAAACATGTCGTCACTGCCAATAAGGCTCTGCTGGCTGCCCACGGCGCGGAATTGTTCGGGCTTGCCAAGGAAAACGACGTCAGCATCGGCTTTGAAGCGAGCTGCGGCGGCGGCATCCCCATTATCGATGCCCTCACCCGCGGCCTCGTCGGTAACCGCATCGATAGCCTGATCGGCATCATCAACGGCACCTGTAACTACATCCTGACGCAGATGAGCGAGCAGGGCTGGACTTACGAGGCCGCTCTGGCTGAAGCGCAGAAAATCGGCTTCGCCGAGGCCGATCCGGTCATGGATGTCAGCGGCCGCGATACGGCGCAAAAGCTGGCGATCCTGGCGACGCTCGCCTTCAACGAACAAGTGAACGAGGCGGACATCGCCCTCGCCGGCATCGATTCACTCAAGGCCGACGACATTCGCAACGCATCGCAATTGGGTTACACGATCAAGCTGCTGGCGATTGCCGAACGCACGTTGGGCGGCCTGAACCTTCGCGTCAGCCCGACTTTGGTGCACAACGGCGATCTCCTGGCCGACGTGAATGGCGGCTTCAACGCCATCAGCGTCTACGGCCACGCCATCGGCCACCAGTTCTTCTACGGCCGCGGCGCCGGCCAATCGCCGACGGCCAGCGCGGTCGTCGCCGACATCCTTGGCGTCGCCATGGGCACTATTCCCCACGCGTTCGAGCGCCTCAATGTCTACCCCGGCACCCTGCCCGCGGCCCGCATGCTGTCGCATGACGATGCGGTCTCGCGCTTCTATCTTCGCTTCTCCGTGAAGGACAAGCCGGGCGTGCTGGCTGGCATCACCGAAACGCTCGGCGAGCATGGCGTGAGTCTGCAAGGCGTCCGCCAAGACGAAAATGACACGAACGCCATCGTCCTGACGACGCACACCACGACACGCCGGGCCGTTACTGCGGCGGTGGCGGAAATCGATAAGCAGCCGCACGTCGTCGCGGCGACGGTGGTTTGGCCGATCTTTGATCGTCCGGAAGAGTTCGCCGAGTAGGACCGCCGCTCAAGCGCTCCCCGCGAATACGGGAATGGAACCGGAAGCCATCATGAAATACGCCATCATTATCCCCGACGGTGCAGCCGACGACGCCGTTCCCGAGCTTGGCGGTCGTACGCCCCTGCAGGCGGCCCACACGCCGAACATGGACGAGATCGCCCGCATGGGCCAGCTCGGCACGGTCCGCACGGTGCCGGAAGGTTTTGAGAGCGGCAGCGACGTCGCCACGATGTCATTGCTCGGCTACGACCCAGCCGTCTACCACACTGGCCGTGCGCCGCTGGAAGCCGCCGCCCAGCGCATTCCGCTGACGCCCAGCGACTGGGTCTTTCGCTGCAATTTCGTGACCACAAAAGACGGCCTGATGAAGGACCACTCGGCCGGCGGCATCTCCGACGCCGAGGGCCGCCGCCTGCTGTCGATCTTGGCGAAGTCACTCGATACGCCCGGTTTTGAATTTCATCCCGGCGTTTCCTATCGAAATCTGCTCGTCTACAAGGGCAAGCAGGGGTTCGATCTAAAGACCAAACCCCCGCACGAGATGCTGGACGAGCCACTGGAACGCTGGTTGCCGACAGGCGAAGGCTCGGAGATCCTGCGCGACCTGATGACCAAGTCCGCCGAGGTATTGGCCGCCTCTGACGCCGGTGCCGCCAGTCAGATCTGGCTGTGGGGCCAAGGCCATCCGCCGGCCATGCCGACGTTTGCTGAGCGTTTCGGCGTCAGCGGCGGCGCGATGATCAGCGGCGTCGATCTGCTCCGCGGCTTGGCGAATCTGCTCGGCTGGGGCGTGGTCGAAGTGCCCGGCATGACCAGCTTTCACGACACCGATTACGCCGGCCAGGGTGCAGCGACGTGTGCCGCACTCGAAAAATACAATCTTGTGGTCAGCCACGTCGAGTCGCCCGACGAAGCGTCGCACCAAGCGGACGTGAAGACCAAAATCGCCGCAATCGAGGCGATTGATCGGCACGTCGTAGGTCCGGTATTGGCGGCGTTACGGCAGAAAAAAGATTGGCGGATTCTGATCCTGCCGGATAATCCGACCAACGTCGCGACGCGTAAACACGGTTACGCCCCCACGTTGTATGCGATGGCGGGCACCGGCCTGACTAGTAACGGTGCAACTGCCTACGACGAAGTGCAGGCGGCACGGGGCCTGTCATTTGCGCAGGGCGATCTGCTGATGCCGGCCTTCCTCGG
>JAQGHK010000590.1 GCA_028288875.1 Phycisphaerales bacterium
GATACGCGGGAGCGCGGCGTCGACGTCATTGACACGTTGCAGGCCGCCCAAGCCGCGGGCAAGCCTTACAACGTCTTGATCACCGACTCGGCGCTGCGCGACATGGACGGCGCGACGCTCGTCGATCGCCTGCATGCCGACAAGGGGCTGCAATTGCCCGTGCTGATGCTGACGGCCAATCACCAGCCGGTGTCGGGCGCGGATCGGCTTAAACAGAACGGCGTTCGCGGATTCGTCAGCAAGCCCGTCCGCCAGAGTCAGTTGTTCGATTCGGTGATGACGGCGCTCGCCCACGGCGCGCCGGTGAACAAGGCGCGGCCCATCATTGATCACGTCGCTTACTCGCTCATGGGCCTGCGCGTGCTGCTCGTTGAGGACAACGAAGTGAACCAGATGGTCGCCGGCGACCTGCTCCGCCACGCCGGCTGTGAAGTAGAAATTGCCGGCAATGGCGCTGAGGCGATCGATCGGCTCAAACAGAATGCCGATTTCGATGTGATCCTCATGGACTGCCAGATGCCGATCATGGACGGCTTTGAGGCCGCGACGCACCTGCGTGAAATGAAGCGGCAGGGGCTGGTCGGCGAGTGGGTGCCGGTGATCGCGCTCACCGCCAATGCCATCAACGGCGATCGCGAGAAATGTCTCGCCGCCGGCATGGACGATTACGTCAGCAAGCCGATCGACGCGGTCGCGCTGGTGGAAACGATCGGCCGTCATGCCAAGCCTCGTCCATTCGAAAGGCCCGCTCCGGCGGTCGCGCCGCAAGCGGCCTCAATGCCGCCTGTTGTCGCGGCACCTGTCGTTCCCGTTCCGGTCGTCGCCGACGCCGAGATCGCGGCCATGCCGGTGGATGTTCCACAACTGGTACGTCGTTGCACGGGGCGCGCGGATTTCGCGATGCGGGTGCTCGAAAAGTTCATGGAACAGCTGGACACGCGGGTGGCCGAAGTCTCGACCACGGCGTTGGCCGGCCAGGCTGAGGCGTGCCGCAAGGCGGCGCACCAATTGAAGGGATCGGCCGCCACGGTAGCGGCGGTGGGCCTGGCGAAATCTGCGGCGGCGATCGAAGCGGCGGCCACGCAAGGCACGCTAGAGAACGTCCTATCGGACGTCGACTCCCTGCGTCTTATGGCCGAAGAGTGCATCAAAGACCTGCCCCGAATTAGGGGCCTGCTCGTTAAGGCGGCTGCTTGAACACCCGATGAACGTCGGGGTGGTAATTCGCGGTAGTTATGATGAACGCACCGGTACTCCGAATCCTGGTCGCTGAAGACGACCCTATCGCTGGCGAGATGCTGGCGGAGCTGCTTCGCTCGCACGGTCACGAGGTCACCCTCGTCGCCGACGGTGAAGAGGCTTTGGAGCAGATGCGTCTGGCCCCGTTCCCGCTGATCATCAGCGACTGGGACATGCCCAACCTCGACGGCGAAGACCTCTGCCGTCAGGTGCGGGCGAATGAGTGGGGCACTTACGTCTACTTCATCATGCTCAGCGGCTACGAAGACCGGCAGAGCAATCTGAAGGGCTACGACAGTGGTGCCGACGATTTCATCGCCAAGCCCTTTGATCCTGACGAAGTGATCGCCCGCCTGCGGGTCGCGCAGCGCATCCTTCAGCTCGAAACCCACGACGTCACCATTTTCGCGCTCGCGAAGCTTTCGGAATCGCGGGACAGCGACACCGGCAAGCACATCGAACGCGTGCAGGCCTACTGCCAGGTGCTGGCCGAACGGATGCTTTCCAGCGGCGGATGGCCGGAGATCAATGCCGCCTTCGTGAAGCTGCTGTTCCAGACCTCGCCGCTGCACGATATCGGCAAGGTGAGCATTCCCGACAGCATCCTCCTCAAGCCCGGCAAACTTAGCCCTGCGGAGTTTGATGTGATGAAGACGCACACCACCCGCGGCGCCGACACGCTGGCCGCCGCCGCCCAGCAGCGCCCCAAGGCCGCCTACCTGGAGATGGCCCGCGCCATCGCGTTGAGCCACCATGAACGCTGGGACGGCCGTGGCTATCCGGAAGGCCTCGCCACCCACGACATCCCACTCGCCGCCCGCGTGGTCGCCGTCGCCGACGTGTACGACGCACTCACCAGCCGCCGCATGTACAAGGACGCGTACAGCCACGAGACCGCCCGCAAGATCATCCTGGAAGGCACCGGCTCGCACTTTGACCCGCAGATCGTTGAGATCTTCATGGAAGTCGAAATGCAGTTCGCCGCTATTCGTGATCGCCTGAGCGAGCACATGTCCATCGCCGCCTGAGGTTGCCGAGGGTTTCCCGTAAAATTCATCGGTTTCTAACCCTCCATGCCGGCTAGCATGCGCTATGCGAGTTCTATTCTGGCCCGGTGCGGCTGCTCTATTGTTCACAGCCGTTGCCTCCGTTCCGTCCATCGCCCAATCTACGCAGCACGCCGTCGAAGGTGAATCGGCGACTAAAGATGTAGTCAGCCACATCTATGAGCCGAAGGCGCTTCCGGCGACGGACGCCAACATCGCCGAGTTGAAGGTGCCCGACGGTTTCAAGATCACAAAATTCGCCGACGGCCTTCGCAATGCGCGCATCATCGTCGTGGCCAAGGACGGCGACGTGTACGTCACCCGCCGCGAGCAGGCGGACGTGCTCATGCTCAAGGACACCGACGGCGACGGGAAGGCCGACGTGCAGACCGTCGTCGCCCAGCGGCCGAATCTGCACGGCCTTTGCCTGAGCCCCGACCAGAGCAAGGCGTATTTTGTCACCATTCGCGAGTTGTACGTCGCCGATCGCAATGCCGACGGCACCTTCGGCGAGCCGAAGCAATTGATCAAAGACCTTCCCGACGCCGGCCAGCACCCGAATCGCACGCTGGCCTTCGGGCCCGACGGCATGCTTTACGTCAGCGTCGGCAGTACGGCGAACAGTACGCTGGAGCGCAATCCCGAAAACGCCACGATGCTGCGCGTCAGTCCGGATGGCCGCGAGCGGACGATCTTCGCCCGTGGGCTGCGCAACACGATCGGCTTTGCGTGGCACCCGGCCACCGGCGGCTTCTGGGGCATGGATCACGGCATCGATTGGCTCGGCGATGAAGATCCGCCCGAAGAACTGAACCTGCTGGAACAGGGCAAACACTACGGCTGGCCGATCAGCTATGCCGACGGCCGAATCAACCTTCAGCCCGAGCCGCCGGACGGCCTGACCCGCGAACAGTGGAAGGCCATGAGCACGCCGGCCGTCCTGACCTATGCCGCGCACAGCGCACCGATGCAGTTTCTGTTCTACACGGCCGGCCAGTTTCCGTCGGAATTCAGAAACGACGCCTTCGCCACGATGCGCGGCAGTTGGAACCGGGCGACGCCGAGCGGCTACGAGGTCGTGCGCCTCCACTTCGAAAATGGCCGGCCCGTGTCGATCAAGCCGTTTCTCACGGGCTTCCTGATCAAAGAGGGCGAGAGCCAATGGGCTCAGTTCGCGCGGCCGGTGGGATTGGCTGTCGCGAAGGACGGCTCGCTGCTCGTCGGCGACGATGAGAACGGCGTGATCTATCGCGTCAGCTACGCCGTGCCGAAGACCGCCAGCCGCTGAGGGCGGCATCGCCATCGAACTTGTCTTTGCCCGTTGCTTGAAGGGATCATCATGAGCTTCCCCGTTCGCCTTGCCGTCTTTGGTTCGCTCGTCGCTTTGGCCGGTTGTGCCACGAAGGACATGCAGAAGACTGTCGACAGTACCGTGCACCGCCAGGCCATTGATGCAAACGATCTGCCGTCGCTGGCGCGATATCCGATCAAGCCGCAGACGAGTGAGTCGATCACAATCACTTCGCCGGGCTTCAAACCCGGCGGCGAAATCCCTTACAAATATTCCGACTACGGCGAAAAGATCAGCCCCGAGCTGATCATCGGCAACGTCCCCCCGGCGGCCGTCTCGCTGGTGGTGTTCTGTGAAGACCCCGACGCGCCGATCAAGCCGTTCATCCATTGGGTGCTGTTCAATGTGCCGCCGGATCGCACGCACCTGCGGGAATCCATGCCCGGCGAAATGCGGCTGCGCGATCTCGGCGACGCCAACCAGGGCCTGAACAGCCACGGCAGCGTCGGCTACACCGGCCCGCGTCCGCCGTATGAAGATCCGGCCCATCATTACCACTTCCAGGTGTTCGCCCTCGATCGAAAATTGGATCTCGCCCCCGGCACGGAACGCAATACGGTCTTGGCTGCCATGCAGGGCCACGTCATCGCCGCGGGCGAAGTGATCGGCACCTACCGCGCGGCGAAATAGATTTCGATCCGTTGCGCGTGCTGGCGATCGGCCGATTCTGCATGCAAAGCGGGCCGCCATTTGCTAAATTCCTGCTCGATCGCGCTCCCGGAGGGCGTCGAGAGCGGCGGGTAATCGTTCAAGCGAATGGACAGGCACATGGCACGGGTTCACCCTTCACTGTTGTTGATTGCTGCGATAACCGCGTCGGCCTTGGCTGATCCGGCGGATCTCTCCACGCTGAAGGAAAACGGCCCCGTCTCCGTCCGCGAGGGCGATGCCTGGTCCACCGCCACTTTCACTCGCAAGGAAGGGCGGAAGTACCTCGTCAAATACGACGACGGCACCGAAGAGTGGGTCACCGCCGATCGTCTGAAGCTCGGCCCCGTCACCGACAACCCCGCCGATAAGGCCGGCCCCGCCACGAAGCCGGCCCTGAAAACGCCGGCCAAGCCCGCTTTTGCTGTCGGCGAACTGGTTGAGTTCAAGTGGGGCGGCCTGTGGCGCAAGTGCAAGATCACCGAAAAACGCGGCGACTGGACGCTCATCGAAATCACCGGCTGGAACGGTCGTTATGAGTGGGTCGAGCCGTGGCGGTTGCGAAAAGAGGGGTCGTCTTACGACACTGAATACGCCCATCCCAATAGCCAGGCCAAACGCGCGGACCCGCCACCGCGGCCCACACCCGGCGACTCGCCCGCCAAAGCCGAGACGGCCTCGGGCAAAGGCCCCGGCTCGCCGTTCGCGCCGCCGGAATCGGGCAATCCGATCACCGAAGCCAAGCGCGGCAGCCCGACGATCGCCGCCTTCGCCGAGACCTGGGCGTACACGCCCGCCGCTGTGCGAAAGATGCAGGCCGGGCCGACGGTGCTGCCACCGCTGAGCGATATTTTCACGCACTACAACCGCGTCACTATCAGCGGCACGACGGCGATGGTCGGCATCACGGGCGAGCGGCCCGGCAGCCCCGCACAGACCGGGATCATCAAAGTGAACCTGTCGGCCGGCACGGGGCTGGGCGTGCAGATGAATGCCGCGTCGCTGCCGCTGGGCCTGTCGCCGAGTGGCAACCTGATTGTCGCGCGGAGCAACGGCTTCCACGGCGGCACGAGTTCGCGCCTCGACCTCTACAAAATCGCCGGCCAGAAGACGACGCCCGTGATCAGCTTCGTCCCCGATCCAAATAACTCTGACATCTCCGACGCGATGTTTATCGATGAAGGTCATGTGCTGACCCTCTCCAACGGCATGCTCGCCGCTTGGGATATCAGCAACGCCACGCAGCAGTGGCAATTGCCGACCAGCGATAAGGCCTTCGCCCGCGCCGCCGACGGGAAGACCATCGCCGTGATGACCGACGACGGCGTGGCGATCGTCGACCCCGCCGCCGGTAAGGTCCTCGGCGTCTGCGCCGGCGAGGTGCGCGAGATCAGCTTCAGCGGCGACGGCCAACGGCTGCTCGGGCTGAAGGACAACGTGCTGACCGTCTGGAACCTGGCCGACGGCAAGGTGCTGTTCAACCTCGGCCTGACACCGGGGATCGGCGGCATCAATGCGCCGCTGACGGGGCTCGACAGCCACTTTGCGCTTGTTGGTTCCTACCTCATATCCTTGGATAAGAAGCTGCCGATCTGGAAATACGAAGGCGGCACCGGCTACCGCACCGTGGCCGGCGGGCGCGTGTTCACCGTGAACGTTCGCGGGGCCCGCGATAACAACATTGCCCTGGTCAGCGCCGACCTCCCCCACGCCGCCGCCCAGCAGGCCGCCCGGGCCGCGCCGGAGCCGGTGATGGTGCTCAAGCCCGGCGTCAGCGTCTCGCTCGATCTGCAGCACGAAGCCACCGACGCCCAGAAGCAGGCGACCACCGCCGCCCTCACGCGCAAGCTGAACGCCGCCGGCATCACCGTCGCGCCTGGGCAGCCGGTGAGAGTCGTCACCCGCACCGAAGCCGGCAAAAGCGAATCGCGCGAATACGAAACGCGGATGGGCTTCGACCGCAACCGCGAAACCGTGACAATTTCGAGCAAAATCACCACGATCTCGATCCAGAGCGGCCCGACGGTCTGCTGGAGCCGGTCCTGGGAATACCACAACGACCCGGGCATGCTGGTGTCGCTCCAGAAAGGCGAAACCGTCCAATCCAAAGCCGACGCCGCCAGGAACACCTACGACGGCGTTGCAAAAATTGATCTACCCACCCTGGTCGCCGCCCCGGTCAATCTCGACACGCTGCCGGTCAGCCAATGGGCGCTGGGCGGGGTGAAGGATCAGTAACAAACGCAAGGCTTGGGTGGCACGGTCTGGTACGCCAGGCCGTGCCTTCGATTGCACCGAAAAGCCATGGCATGGTGTACCAGACCGTGCCACCCGGATAAGACGCCGATCGCCCTAAGTGCCTGCCGGCGCTTCCGATTTGATTGTGCTATTTTGAAGACGCGGTTGGGCCACATCTCCAATAACAGTAGCTGTTTGCGGCAATTTTTCTGGCGCCCGGCGCGCGGATAGATTGCCCTGTTTAACATGTGACTTACGGAGCGTGATCAGCAGCGCGATCGTGCGATGGATCGAGCGTTCCAGCCGCATCTGGTAGTGCTACAGGCGGGTCAGCGTGGAGTCGCTGCGACCAACGTCCTCCGCGACGGCGTGCTCGGTGCTGAGCTGGGTCATGATGGTTTTCTGGGCCGTGTGGTAGTGCTTGACCTGTTCGTGCAGCTGGTCGAGCTTCAGCGTCTCCGCCTCGCCGGCCCGCATCAGCCGCCACTGCAGCCGGGCCAGTTGATCGACCAGCAGCCACATCGACACATTCTTCGGCCGCCATTGTTCGACCATCGCCTCGCGAAGCTGTTCAAAGTCTTCACGCTCTTCGTCGCGCACGGTCACCTGCCGGGCGTACATGCCGTTCCGCCAGGCGTTACCAGCACGGGGATTGGGGATGAGTTGCTGAATCGAGTCCATGGAAGTGCTCCGCAAAAGTCAGCCCTGCAAGCGAGGCGGGAGCGAAGAAAGCTCCCAGAAACCACCGCCGCGACGGGCAGCTAACATTTTAATGTTCGGGAACGGTTTGTCGGCCAAAAAATGGGGAAAAATGAAAAAAAGGTGATTGGACAGGAGCGGAAAAGATCATTCCCGCCGTCTGCTTTCGTCTGATATAATCACACCATGGACGCGTCCCTTGCCCGTATCACCATCGACCCGGCTGTATGTCACGGCAAGCCGTGCGTCCGCGGGCTGCGATATCCAGTGGAGATGCTGCTCGGGCTGCTCAGCTCGGGGATGACGTTCGACCAGATTCTGGCCGACTACGAGGATCTTGAGCGGGCGGACCTGTTGGCCGTCCTGGCGTATGCGGCGCGGCTCGCGCAGACGCGGCGGTTGCAGTCGGTGCCGGCGTGAAGTTCCTGATTGATGCGCAGTTACCTCGACGGGCGGTCGGTTGGTTTGCCGCGGTCGGTTACGACGCCATCCATACAATCGATCTGCCCGACCAGAATCGTACGACTGATGCTCACATCATCGAATTGGCTGATCAGGAACAGCGGGTCGTGATCACCAAGGACGCGGACTTTGTTGATTCGCATACCCTGCATGGCCGGCCCGCCAAGTTACTGCTGATTTCAACCGGCAATCTAAGCAATACTGAATTAGAAGCATTGCTCGTGCCGTTAATTCCGCAGATCGTGACCGAACTGAGCGTCAATCATTTTGTCGAGCTCGGTTACGCAGGTCTCGTCGTGCGGGGATGATCCGACGGCTCGAGGATTACCTGCATGAACGCCTCCTATTTCCCCGCCATCCGCCAACTTGCGGAGTATGAAGTCTGGTGCAATCGCCAGATCATCGATTTCGCGGGCCAACTGCCCGCGGGGCAGCTTTTTCAGCAATTCCCCTTCGGCCTTCACACGATCCACGAGACGCTCTTTCACGTCGTCGAAGTGTTCCAGACGTGGGGCGGCTGCGTGGGGCCTGTGATCGCCAAGCCGGCGATGGTGCCGTACGACCGGGCGATGCCACTGGGCGAGATTGCGGACTGGAATGCGAAGCTGGCAACCGACTTCCTGGCGGCGATCGACGCGTCCCATGCCGCCGGGCTGCTGCATCAGGATCGGCGGATTGTGCAGGCGTTTCATCTGGTGACCCATGGCACCCACCACCGAACCCAGCTCATCACCATGTTTCGGCTGCTTGGGAAGGATCCGCCGTTTGAAGCGGGGGACTTTGGCGGGTGGAGCAACGGCCGGTAGCCGCGCCTTGTCGCACCGGCCCGGGCCGGGGCTGGAAACAGCGTGCGGGCCGGCCCGAAAATTGCTACAATTGGTCCCCCGGGCCTAACCCCAACCGCCGGCCCGGCTAGCGCCTGTTGTGTCACCATGAAATACGACAATCCGAACGGCCTTCCGCCCGCCCAGGGCCTTTACGACCCGCAATTCGAGCACGACGCCTGTGGCGTGGGCTTTATCGCTCACGTTAAAGCGAAAGCCACGAATAAACTGGTCAGCCAGGCGCTGGATATTCTGGAAAACATGGAACACCGCGGCGCGGTCGGGTGTGAACCCGATTCGGGCGATGGCTGCGGCATCCTCACGGGCACGCCGGACAAGTTTTTCCGCCGCGAGTGCGCCAAGCTCGGCTTCAAGCTCCCCAAGGCCGGCGATTACGCCGTGGCCATGTGCTTTCTGCCGAAGGACTTGGTCAGCCGGCAGGTGTGCGAAGGCAAGCTGGAAGAGCTGGTCGAAGAGTTCGGCATGGTCGTCCTCGGCTGGCGCGACGTGCCGGTGAACAGCAAACTGCTTGGCCCGACGCCGGCTGAGACTGAGCCGCGGATTCGCCAGGCCTTCATCGGCATGGGCGAAGGGTTCTACAACCGCGCCGACTTCAATCGCCGCCTGTACCTGGTGCGCCAGCGGTCTGAAAACGAGATCGAGTTCGGCAAGGACATCCCACAGGCCGCCAAGAACGAATTCTACGTCTGTCTGCTGTCGACCAATCGCATGGTCTACAAAGGCATGCTCACGCCGCCGCAGGTTCGGAAGTATTTCCCCGACCTGTCGGACCCGGCTTTCGAGAGCCAATACGCCATCGTCCATAGCCGGTTCAGCACCAACACGTTCCCGTCGTGGCGACTGGCCCACCCGTATCGGTACCTGGCCCACAACGGCGAAATCAACACGCTGCGCGGCAACCGCAACTGGATGAAAGCCCGCGCCGGCAGCCTGCAATCGGAAGTATTCGGCGACGAGCTGAACAAGCTTTTCCCAATCCTCACGCAGGACGGCAGCGACTCGGCGACGTTGGATAACGCGCTGCAATTCCTGAGCGTCAACGGCCGCAGCGTGGAGCACGCGATCATGATGCTGGTGCCCGAGGCGTGGCAGAACAACCCGCTGATGGACCCGGATCTCAAGGCGTTCTACGAATACCACGCCTGCCTGATGGAGCCGTGGGACGGCCCGGCGAACATCGCGTTCACCAACGGCGACAAGATCGGCGCCATCCTCGACCGCAACGGCCTGCGCCCAAGCCGCTACTTCGTCACCAAAGATGATCACGTCATCATGGCCAGCGAAGCCGGCACGCTGCCGATGGACCCGAAAGACATCGCCCGCAAGTGGCGCTTGCAGCCGGGCAAAATCTTCCTGATCGACTTCAAGAAGAAGCGCATCATCGACGACAGCGAAGTGAAAAGTGGCTTGGTCGACGCGCGCCCGTGGAAGCGCTGGCTGGACGAAAACCTCACCGAGCTGGAAAGCCTGCCGGACGCCGAGGCGAAGACCGACCTGACCGCCGAAGACGCGCTCAACACGGCCGCCGGCGCGGCGTCGCATCATTCCTCGCTGCTGAATCTCCAACACGCCTTCGGTTACACCAACGAAGACCTGCGCCTGCTCATGACGCCGATGGCCGCCACCGGCGCGGAAGCCGTCGGCAGCATGGGCACCGACACGCCGCTGGCCTGTCTGAGCGACAAGCCGCAGTTGCTGTACAACTACTTCCGGCAGCTCTTCGCGC
>JAQGHK010000069.1 GCA_028288875.1 Phycisphaerales bacterium
CATCAGCGTCGGAGATCTGCCGGCCAGCGAGCACAAAGACCCGTTCGACCGCCTGATCGCCGCCCAATGTCTGCGGCTCGATCTAACCCTCGTTTCCAGCGACACGGCGTTCGACCTCTACGGTGTCCGACGGGTCTGGTAACCGGCGTGATGTGGAGTTCGCCCGCTAGCTCAAAACGAGCCTCTACCGGTGGGAGGAACCTCATCCTGCAACGTTCATTCATGCCCTGTTCAGCCGGCGATAGGTTGGCTTCGTCTGTTGCTTAACAAATACTTGACACGCGCAAGGTTATTGATGAAATAGCCCGGTCACGTCTGTCTTCGGCCCACAAAAGGGACTTTTCTGGATCGTTGAGTGGTTTTTTGAAGTCGGGTCGCCATGTCAGGTGATTGTGTTGGATGTCCATGCGCACTGGCGACCTCCTGGGGCCGCCGATCGGGACCGGGTTGTAAAGGAATGTCATGATCGAGTTCAAGTGTCGGCACTGTTTCACGAAGTATTCGGTTCGGCCGGCGCTGGCGGGTCGGACGGCGGAATGTAAGGCGTGTGGGCGGCGATTTATGGTGCCGTACGCCTCGGCAATCGTGCGGTTGGGCGACGAGGATCTGACGGTCGACGACGAGTCGGCCATGAACGAAGTGGCGGTGGGTGACGAGTCGGTGGAGTTGACGTCACCGCTGGAACTAGCGCCCGAGGCCAAAGCGTCGGTGTCGGAACTGGATCGCCTCGCGGCGTTCTCAGGAAAGCGCCTATCCAAGAAAAAACGCAGCGATATTTCCAGCGGGCCGGCGATGATTCCGCTGCCGGCGGCCGTCGCGGAATTGTGGCTGCCGGTGGGATTGCTCGTCACGTGCCTGGGGCTGGCGGCGTATGTGGTGCTGGACTGCGTGCTGAACAGCGACGGCCGGCTGGGCGGACTGGCGCTGGTCGCGTTCGGCATCGCAGCGCTGATGGTGATCGCGTTCCGCCTGACGATCCGCACGCTGGAAGGATCGGCCCACACGCTGGACCTGGCATTTTCCAACGCGATCGCGCTGCAGACGGCCGCATGCATCAGCGTGCCGGTGCTGGGTGGCGTGGTCGGACTGATTTACGGCGGCGTGGCGGGCACGGCCATCGGCGCGGTGCTGGGCCTGCTGCTTTGCCCGATGCTGATGACGATGGTGTTCCAACTGCCGGCCGGCAAGGGGATGCAATCGGGCGTGTTGGCGTCGCTCGCGTTCGCCGTGGGCTATGCGTGCAGCGCGGTACTGGTGGCGGCGGTGGCCAACGTGATGTTCACGGTCTGGTCCGTCAATCTGCCGTGGAAAGTGCACACGGCGACGGAAACGTTGGCGGCCGATACGGCTATGCCGGCGACGACGCGGCCGGCGGCAGCGGTTCCGGTGCCCGTCGTTCCAGCGCCAGCGGCGGCTGCGGCGGTGCCGGCTTCGTTTTCTGCTCCGGGGTCACCGTCGCCGGCGAATTCGAGCGCGCCGCCTGCGCTAGCTACGCCTGCGGCCATTCCACCCGAGACGGCATTCTCGGTGAATCCAGTACTGCCGCCGACCGCAAACCCTGCGTTGCCAGGCTCGGCATCACCCGCTCAAACGGCGCCGCCAGCAGGCAGCCCGCCGGTGGCTTCCGTGGTACCACCGACGAACGCGCCGGGCTCGCCGCTGCCCGCGCCGCCAGCGCCCACGCCGGAATCCGCATCGGCCGCCGCGCTGCGAGGCGGGTTGGACTTGCTGTACGCCAACAAGTTTGCCGACGCCGCCGCGGCGATGAAGGCATTCCAGGCCACGCTGCCGAAGAAGGCGGGCCGTCTGGCCGATCCGGCGTTGATCGACAGCCTGCACATCCAAGCCGTCGCGTACATGCGGCTCGGCACACCGGCGCAGGCGTCGCTTCCGATGCAGCGGGTGATGGAATCGGGCGTGACCGAGCGGTCGGCCGTCATCAATGCAGCGGTGTGTGACATCCAGTTGAAGACGTACGCGATGCGCGCGGCGAAAAATCTAAAAGCGCTCGCCGCCGCACATCCGGACGATGAACTGGCCGTCTCGCTCTGGGGCGTGGCGTTGGACACCGCGGCGACGCGGCAGAAGCTCGTCCGGGCGGAGGAGTACACCGCGGAATACATCAAGGCCAACGCCCTGCTCGAACAGACGCGCGGCGGCGGCCAGCATCACTGGGGCACCCGATGGGTGACGGCCATGGAATGGCATGACATCGAATCCCGCCGCAGCAGTGCGACCGCGCAGCTCAACGAAGCAAAGCGCATCCTGCGCGACGCGAATGTTCAGATGGACAACGCGCAGGCCAACTATCGCCGGACGAATGTGGTCGTCGTCGGACGGCCGATGACGACTTTCGAGCAGGACGACATGGCCTATCGAAAGCGCCAGGCCAACGCTCGGATCGACGACTGCCGCCGAAAGGTCGATTCGGCGGAAGCGGCGCTGGAGCAAGCCCAAGGCGCGATGCCTCGGCCGACGTGGGTTTTCGATCTCCAACCTGTCGATCCGCAACTGACCGAAGTAAAAACCCGTTAGATGACTTAATTCATCCAGACGGCTGGTACGACTGCGGACGTTGTCCGCTCGTCGAAGCACAGGATCGATGCCTTCCCGACGACCAATCCTCGGCCGTCCCGCGCAGGGATTGCGCTATTTTGTGTAATTGTTTGTGATGCAGAGAAAATAGGCATCTCGCGGTTTCACCTTGCGCCATCGAGGCGCTTTTGCGCGAGCGGTCGGCCGCAACTTGAGCTGCGGCGTTTTGCCCGGCGGTTACGGCCCGAATAGGCCGACATAGGTGCTGAGATCAGATATATTGCACACAGAAGTATCTGCCGGGTTGTTCTGACGAAAGTTCGTTGTCCGCCGTTCACGCTTACTGATTCTTGGGTTGTCGGCCGCCCTGGTTGGGTCGTGGGCCTCCGTCGGTATGTTCGCGTATTGCCGCTCGGCCGAGTTGGCGCTGCCGGTGACGCGGCCTGACGCCGTCGCCGGGCTTGTGCCGCCCGTGGTGACAACATTTGTTTCCAGCGCGTCCGCCGCCGGCGTTTCGCCGGCAACCCAGCCCGCCACCACACAGCCCGTGCCGCTGATGCCGTTGGTGACACGAGGAAAATTCGGCCCGTGGGGCCGGCTGGAACTGGTGCCCATCGTCCTGGAACTGCCCGAAGAATACGCGACGGCCGATCGTGCGGCGGGCGTGTTTGATCGTTGGACGTTCGCCAGCATGGATCGCAACGCGGCGATGGCGCTCATGGCGTCGTGCGGGTTCACTGAGGTGCAATTGTCGGCGATGCGATCGGCCGACTGGAGCGAGGCGGCCGGGGCGTGCAACGTGCTGCCGCCGGATGCGGTGATCCTGTCACTATCGCCCGAATGCCGCGGCGCTTTCTATGGGAAGTTGTGGGTCGATCCGGCGAACAAATCGGCAATCGAGCCGAGCTGGTTTCGTGTCGGCAAGGTCGACATGCGACTTCGCGGTAGTGGGATGAGCGAGGTATCGACCGCCTTGCTGAAATCGCTGTTGTACGCCGGCACGGACGACACGCTGCTGTTCAGCGACATTAAGCCCGCCCTTCGCGCCGTAACCGATCCGGCCGAGCGGATGCGGTTCCTCAAGGCCGTCACGCGCAAGCGGGCATTGGTGACGCGCCTGCTGATCGACGCCGACACCGATACTGAAGCGTTGGCCGAATATTGGGGGCACGGCGACCGCGAAGAAGACGTGTTGCCGCTGCTGGACTCGATGAAGTTCAACGCCATCGCCGGCGTGGAGCGGCCGAGCAAGATCAACATCGTCGCCCTGCTGCCACCGTTCGTGCAGGAGCGCCTGTATCGCCACGCCGAGGCCACGCAACCCGCTGGCCGCGCCCCGGACGACTGTTACTGGACGGCATTCAATTTCTTCAGCGAAACCCCTGATGACCGCGTGCACGACATGACTTACCTGGCCGCGTTGCTGAAGAGCGACTACGAACGCATTGCCGAGCCATCGCAACTGGGCGACGTGATCCTGCTCGCCGACGCCAAGGGCGACGCCATCCACGCGGCCAACTACATCGCCGACGACGTGGTCTTCACCAAGAATGGCATGAGCAGCCGCCAGCCATGGATTCTGGTGAACATGCGCGACATCCTTACGCAATATCGCATGAAGAACCCGGACCTGCAGGTCGGGTATTTCCGCAAGCGATAGCCGCCGCTCCCTCACGCTCGGCGACGAAGCATTGCGGCCATCGGCAGCAACGCAATCAGCATCAGCTCCGGTTCCGGCACGGTGAGAACGGTGGAGTGAAGCTGCCAGGTCGCCCCATTGTCAAAGCTCCACCCCGCCATGCCGGCGAGCTGGCCGTTGTCGTTCATCGTGGTCATGTAGAAGCCGCCGACGAGGGTGTTGGCATCGACCCTCTGGTTGGCGAGCAGGTCCAGCCGGTAACGATCAAACCCGCCGTTGCCGTCGGGGGTGAGCAGGTAGCTGCCGAGTCTGACGCCATCGTCTTCCGAAAAATCGGTGAGCATCTGACCGTTATTGTTGAGGTCCAGCACCGTAGCGACGGGTACGCCGAGCAGATCGTCGAGCGCCACCGTGCTTCCGCCTGTAGCCGAGGGCCGATAGAGGTAAGCCGAGGTCGGGCTGTTGTTCGGGAATGTGGTGGTTTTGACGACCTCGCCGCGATTGTTCATCAGCACGTTGAACCCATCGCTGTTAGGCGTGGGCATGTCGAGCGTTAACGTGCTGCCGGCGGTGCTGCCGGGGCCATCGGGCGTCCAGAGATACACGGCCCGTGAATTCCGCCCGGACTCCACGGCGACGATCTGTTCGCTGTCGTTGATGCCGTAGACGTCCGCGCCCCCCGGCCCGCCGGCTAGTGGAGTGGGGGTGCCGTTCAAGTCGACATAGGCGAGAGCCGTGGTGGCGTAGGACGCCGCCACGCCATGGGTATTCGGGATCGTGGCCTGCCAATTGGAAATGACGCGACCGGTAAGGCCGTTCGGCACGTCTGGGACGAACAATCGGTTGGTCGCGCCAGATTGAATACTGAATTCGCCGCGCTCGCCGATGCCGTTCGGCCGCTCGCCGCGGTTTGGGACGTGCGAGCCGAAGAACTCCATCATCGAATGTAGCGCGCCAGTTCTGGCCCCCGGCGGAGCGGGCTGCCAGATCATTCCCTCGCCCCAGCGAACGCCCGGGCTTTCTTCACTTCGACCGATGACCTGGCCGGCGTTGTTGATGGCGATCGCATATCCCTGCGACTCGCTGAACGCGGCGGCATACGGGATGAGTCCCGCGTCAATGACCTGCAGCGCAGCCCGGGCGTCCGGGGGCGTGAAACTGATGAGCGCGATCAGGACCGCGCAAGCGGCGGCAAGACTTCGGTATAACAAGCGATAATCCTCCCGCCGCAGCCTATCACGGAGTACGAACGCAGCAAATCACCCGGATCGTGGACGAGTGGCACGGGCCCGCTTATTTGCCGAGCGTGGCCAGCAGGGCTTTCGCCTTTTTCGCTGACGGCGATCCCGGGTAATCGTTGACCACGCTTTGTAGGATCACCCGCGCCATGTCGGTTTGGCCGTTCTGCGCCAGTTGCTCGGCGGCGGCCACATACTGTTCCGCCTTGGCCGCGCCCTGCGGGCCGGCGGCGCGCGTGCCCGCTGGCGCGGTCGTGGCCGGCGCCAGCACCAGCGGCTTCATTCCGGCCGGCAGGACGACTTCGCGCAGCAGGGCCGACGCGTCGGCGAGCACCAGCTTCATCTTGGCGGGGTCGTCTTGGTTATCCAGATGGGCCGTGTTGACCCCGCAGTAACGGCCGAGCGTGTCGATCACCGGCGCGCCGCTGTTGCCGGTGGTAATGAATTTGCCTTCGACGTTGTATTCGACGGTGTGGTTGTCATTGACGCGCACTACCTCGGCCTTGCGTACATGCTGATGCTCGACTTTGTCGGCGGGGATCGCAATCAGGTAAACCGTTTCGCCGACTTCGAGCGGTGTTTCGCGAATCGTGCAGACGATCCCCGGCCACGGCGGCGTCTGGCTGTTGGGGAGCAGCGCGATCGCGTCAAGGTCGATCGGCTTGGCGGTGTCCATGGCGATGCTCTTCATGCGAACACCGGAGACCGCCGTGAGTGACGGAACTGCCACCCACGATTTGAAACCCTTGGCAAAGTCGGTCGGCGCGACGCCGTTCAGCAGATGGCCCGCCGTCAGCAGCACTACCACGCCATTGGGCAAACGCGCCAGCCCGGACGAGCCGGAAAAGCCAAAGTGATTGCTGTTGTCGGTCTGCTTGTTCGTCAGCAGGATCTGTGGCCACGCCGTCGTGGGCTTGGCCATCCAGGCCGGCGGCGCGGGCTGTGTCGCCGGGGCCGCGGCGTGCAGGAAAGAGGTCGACGCAAGCAAGGCGGCCTGAACCGCCGCGACGAAGCAAATACGCATGAAGCACATCCCGTTGACTCACGCCCACAAACGAAGTGATCGATCCCGATTCACCCGCCATGGATTCTCAATCGAGATGGGCGGGAATACAAGCGAGTGCGCGCGGCCTCTAGCGAAGGCAGGCTAATTACGCCGGCAGCAGCTTTTCCAGCAGCTCGGCCCAATAGCAGATGATGAGGTCGGCCCCGGCGCGTTTGATGGCCGTCAGGCTTTCGAGGACGACGCGGTCACGATCGATCCAGCCATTGGCGGCGGCGGCTTCGATCTGGCTGTACTCGCCACTGACCTGGTAGGCCACCACTGGAACATTCACGCGGGCACGGACAGCGGCCAGCACGTCGAGGTACGGGCCGGCGGGTTTGACCATCACCATGTCGGCGCCTTGGGCGATATCCAGATCGACTTCGCGCAGCGCTTCATCCAATCCACCGGCCGGGCTCATTTGATAACTGCGGCGGTCGCCAAAGGCCGGGGCGGAATCGGCGGCGTCGCGGAACGGACCGTAGTACGCGCTGGCGTATTTCACGGCGTAGCTGAGGATCGGGATGTTCGGGAAGCCGCCGTCATCAAGGCCCTTCCGAA
>JAQGHK010000072.1 GCA_028288875.1 Phycisphaerales bacterium
GGGCCGTGGTACGTCGCGCCGGACGAATGGCTGGTGTCCGGCGAATCCCTCGTACGGAATCTGCAACTGGGTATGGCGATGGCCGAATGTTTCGGTGGTACGTCGCGCGCGGGTTTCGTCTGCGACCAGTTCGGACACATCGGGCAGTTGCCGCAGATCTTTCGCCAGTTCGGGCTCGGCGCCGCGTACGTCTGGCGTGGCACAAACGAGCGCGACCATGCCGGGCACTTCCTGTGGCAAAGCCCAGACGGCACCGCGTTACCGACCTACCGCTTCGGCGTGCGCGGGTACGGCATGTTCCCGTACCGCGTGCGCAATGTGTTTGCTGATGAAGGCGCGTTCGACCCGGAAGCCGCCGTCGAGAAACTGGTGGCCTTCACCCGGGCTGAAGCCGGCCGCTCCGCCGTTTCGCCAATTCTTCTTTTCGATGGCGTCGATCACCTGGAAATCGAACCCCGCATGCCGCAAACCATCGCGGCGGCGAATCGACAGCTCGCGGCCGACGGCATTGTCATCGTCTCCAGCACACTCGATGCCTACCAGAACGACCTGCTTCAGCACCGCACCAAGATCACACGACAAGTGGTCGGCGAACTGCGATACGCCTGCGGCGATGGCCAAGACGGCGAAGAACAGTGGATGATCGGCGGCACCTACGCCAGCCGCATTCCCCTGAAGCAGAGCAATGCTGCCTGCGAGGACCAACTGTGCCTCTGGGCCGAGCCATTCAGCACTTTCGCGTCTGACACACTCGGCCTGGCATACCCAGGCGTGTTTCTGGACCTGGCCTGGAAGCACCTGCTGCAGAATCATCCGCACGATTCTATGTGTGGCTGCTCTACGGACGCGGTTCACCGCGACATGGTGTACAGGTTCGATCAGTCGATGCAGTTGTCGTCTAAGCTGACGGAGAACGCGCTGGCGGCCATCACCGCCGCGGCCGCGCGCGGGCCGGTGACAATTGGCGTCTTCAACGCGACGGCCGAGGCGATTGATGAGCCGGTCGATCTCGACGTTCTGCTGCCGAACGATTGGCCGACCAAATTCGCGGATAACTTTGCCTCGGAGCAGAAATATGCGTTTCGCCTTCGAGGCCCCGGCGGCGAAGAGGTGCCGTATCAGTTGCTCGCGCAGCGCGACAATGTGCACTGGCGTCGCACGCTGCCGTACAAACTCTCTTACGACGGCACGCAGCACCTCAGCCGCGTCAGCGCACGGCTGAAAGTGCCGGCACTGGGCTACACGACGTTGACCGTCGAATCCTCCCCAACCGCCGTGCGATACGGCCGGCGCGGGCTGACCACGCCGCGGTCGATCGAGAATGATCTGCTGCGTGTTACCGTCAACGGCAACGGAACGCTGCGGCTGCACGACAAGCGCACCGGCCACGTGTTCGATCAACTGCTGACCTTCGAAGACCGCGCGGACATCGGCAACGGCTGGTTTCAGGGTGCACCCGTCAACGACCATCGCTGTTCCAATGCGGCCACGACGGCAGACGTGGCCGTGATCGCCGATGGGCCGCTGGTCGGAACGATCCGCATCGACCTGACGATAAACGTGCCGGCTCATTTCGATCTGCATGCCAAACGACGGTGCGCAGAGACAGTGCCGCTGCGCATCACCTCGGAGGTAACGCTCCGCCAAGGCAGCGATCGCCTTGAGATCAAAACAACGGTTCACAACAACGTGCGCGACCACTGGCTGCGCGTGCTGCTGCCGACGGGCCTGATCGGTGACAGCTATTGGACCGACTCCGCGTTCGATGCGGTCGAACGGCCGGTCGCGCTGCCGTCGGGCGATGAAGGGCGGCGCGAACTGGATTTGGAAACGGTCCCGCAGCAATCGTGGACCGCCTTCGGCGACGGCCGCGCGGGCTTGGCCGTGGTGTGCCGCGGGCTGCCGGAGACGGCGGTGCTCGACACGGCGGATCGGTCCATCGCCCTGACGCTGCTGCGCGGCTTCGCGCGGGTCATCTCGCGCGATGACGACACCGACGGACAGATTCTCGGCACGCACGTGTTCGGCTATTCGATTGTCCCCTTTGCCGGCCGGGTGCCGGTGAAGCGCCTTTTCCTCCTTGGCCAGCGGGCGAACGCAACCGTACGGCAGGCCGTCCATACGAACGCTGATAAGCCTGCGGTCGGCACACTGCCGGCCGAGCAATCCTTCCTGCGTCTCGATGGCGGACCCGTCATCACCAGCCTCCGCCTGCACAACGCTGCGACCGAGCTTCGCTGCTTCAACCCGTTGGCCGCCGCGGCAACGCTGTCGGTTTCGCACGCCGGCACGGTTCGCGCGATCACGCTCGAGGGCCAGCGCGACGAACGCACGCACGTTGAAACCAGCGACGGCGCGGCCCGCATCAGCGTCGCCGGCAAACATATCGTGACCCTCCGACTCGACTCCTAGGAATCCGTTCATGCGACTACGCCGCTGTGGAACCGTTGCCTTATTCGCCGCGCTCGCGGCAGCCGCCTTCGTGCACGGGCAAACTGTGGTTGATCATTCAGGTCCGGTGCAGCCGCAGGAACTGGCCGATGCAAAGGCGTGGTTCGACGAACGGCTGGCCGTCATGAGCAGCCGCTCGGCCCCGGTGGCCGAGCCGGCCATTCGATCGATCAGCCAAGGCTGGGGAAAGTTTCAGTTCGGCCGCAACGTCAATCGCAATCCGCTGAAGCTGAACGGCAAAACGTATCCGAACGGCTTCGGTTCTCATGCGCCCGCCGTAGTAGAACTGACGATGCCGGCCGGATCCGCGCGGCTGACCGGTGTGTGCGGAGTGGACGACACCGAGAACTCCCGCCCCGCAAAGCACGCGATCATCTTCACCATCGAAGCCGACGGCCGTGAGGTGTTCCGCAGCGGCCGGCAGACGGCCGATCTGGATCCCGCGGCGTTTGATCTGGACTTGAAAGGCGTGCAGAAGGTCACGCTCAAATGCGAGGGCACGGGCGATTACACCTACACGCCGGTGGATTGGAATGACCTGCGCCTCACCGCCGCGGACGGTCGCGTCACTTCGCTCGGTGTGCCCCCGGCCGCATCGATCGGGCAAGGCGGCTGCTTCGACTTCACGTTCGACGGCCACCCCTCTTCGGAATTGCTGGCCGGCTGGACCTTTCGCCGCGAATCGCTGCCGGAGCAGGCCGACCGCACTGGCGAGCGGCTTACCTGGGCGGATCCGAAGACCGGCGTGGAAACGTCCGTTAGCGTCACGCGCTACACGCGATATCCGGTGGTTGAATGGGTTCAATCTTTTCGCAACACTGGCGCAGCGGATTCGCCGATGCTCGAGAATGTCAACGCGATGAGCCTGCTGCTGCCGACGGCCGACGACAAACTGATCCTGCATCACAACACCGGCGATTACGAATCCGACGACGGCTACGCCCCGCACGTGACCGATTTGCTCAGCAATCAGCCGCTCCACTTCCACCCCACTGGCGGCCGGCCGAGCGATCGGGTGTGGCCGTATTTCAACATCGAAAATTCCGGGCAGAAACGCGGGCAGATCATCGCCGTCGGCTGGCCGGGCCAATGGTCGGCGGATTTCACGCGCACCGATGACGCCGGCGGCCGGTTGCACGTGAGGGCGGGACAGGAAACATTGAAGGTTCGCCTGCATCCCGGCGAATCGATCCGCACGCCGTTGAACGTCGTCATGTTCTATCGCGGCGACGTCACGCGATCGCAGAACCTCTGGCGGCGATGGATGATCGACTGCAACACGCCCCGCCCCAACGGTCAGTTGCCACCCAACATCTTCGCCAGCAGCATGGGCCTCTGGCAAAGCGAGAAGACCGAGACCGATGCCATCAAACTGTTCGCCAGCCAGAAGGTGCCGCTGACCCATTGGTGGATGGACGCCGGCTGGTATCCGTGCCCGAAAAATCAGTGGTGGCACGTCGGGACCTGGGACCCAGACCCGCAGCGCTTTCCGAACGGCGTGAAGGCCGTCAGTGAGGTCGCGCATGCGAACCACATGCAGTTGATCCTGTGGCTGGAGCCGGAGCGCTCGCACAATGGCAGTTGGCTGGACAAGAACCATCCCAAATGGCTGCTGACCGCGAAGGGCGAGGCCGACAACAAGCTGCTGGACCTGGGCAACCCTGACGCGTGGCGGTGGCTGGTCGACAAAATCGATAGCGTTCTCGTTTCGCAAGGCGTCGACCTGTACCGCCAGGATTTCAATATCGCGCCCCTTCAGTTCTGGCAGGCCAAGGACACGCCCGATCGCCAAGGCGTGACGGAGATGCGCCACATCGAGGGTTACCTGGCCCTGTGGGATGAGCTGCACCGTCGGCATCCGAACCTGCTGATCGACACCTGCGCCAGCGGCGGGCGACGCTTGGATCTGGAAACCCTGCGTCGATCGGTACCGCTGTGGCGCAGCGACGATAGTGAGAACCCCGAAGCCAATCAGGCGATCACCTACGGCCTGGCGGAATGGCTGCCGTACTACGGATCGGGCGTGGGATGCGATACACCGTATGTCATCCGCAGCCAGATGCACCCGTTCCTGGCCTTCGGCCTACCGCACACGCCGGGGCGGGCGATGGATTGGGACCTGTATCACCGCGAGATGAGCATCTGGCAGACCATCTGCGCCGACTTGTCCGGCGACTATTACCCGCTGCTCCCCTACCGCATGGACCGCGACAGTTGGATGGCCTGGCAATTCGATCGACCGGAACTGGGCCGCGGTGTGGTGCAGGCTTTTCGTCGGCCCGATAGCGCTTACGCCGCCGCGCGGTTCAAGCTGCGCGGGCTCGATCCGGCGGCGCAATACCGTGTCACCGATCTGGATCATCCGGACCACGTGAAAACGCTGAGCGGCCGCGAACTGGCCGACAACGGCCTCGACATTCAACTGAACAGTGCGCCCAGCGCGGCCGTTCTGACTTACGTGAAACAGCAGTAGGGAGAAAGCATGGGCAGGACTGTTCAAGAATGGCTGCAAGAGGCCGACCGTGTCGGCCGCAGCGGGCCGTTTCGGCCGGAGTGGGAGTCGCTGGCGCACTATCAGGTGCCGGCGTGGTATCAGGACGCCAAGTTCGGCATCTTTATCCACTGGGGCGGCTATTCCGTGCCCGCCTTTGGCAACGAGTGGTATCCGCGCGACATGTATCGCCCGGAATCGCCCACCTTCGAACACCATCGCCAAACCTACGGTCCACAAGACCAGGTCGGCTACAAAGAGATCCTCGCGACGTTCAAGGCGCAGCACTTTGATCCCGACGCGTGGGCGACGCTCATTCGCCGCAGCGGCGCGAAGTTCGTCATCCCCGTGGCCGAGCATCATGACGGCGTGGCGATGTATGACACGCAGTTGTCCGAGTGGTCGGTCGTACACAAGGGGCCGCAGCGCGACTTGATCGGCGACCTTGCCGCCGCCTGCCGAAAACAATTCCTCACCGTGGGCGCATCCAGCCATCGGGCCGAACACTGGTGGTTCTACAACGGCGGTATGAAGGTGCCGTCGGACGTGCAGGACCCGCAATACGCCGACCTTTACGGCCCGGCAATGAGCAAACAGTCGCAGCCATCGGCGGCGTTCCTCGATGACTGGCTCGCCCGCACGTGCGAAATGGTTGACCTGCTTCGGCCGGCGGTCATGTACTTTGACTGGTGGATCGAAGAGCCGGCGTTCGATTCGCATTTTCGTCGCTTCCTCGCTTATTACTACAACCGTGCCGCCGCCTGGGGGAGCGGCGTCGCGGTTAACTACAAGATCATCTGGCGGCCTACGCAGGTGCCGCCGACGGCCGCCATCCTCGATATCGAGCGCGGCCAACTCGCCGACATCCGGCCGCTGTTCTGGCAAACCTGCACCTCGGTCGCGAACAACTCGTGGGGCTACACCGAAGGCAATGTCTACAAGCCGCCGCGCGACATCATTCATGACCTGATGGACATCGTTTCAAAAAACGGCTGTCTACTGCTGAACATCGGCCCGCGTGCCGACGGCACGATTCCGCACGAGGACCAGCACATTCTGCTGGAAATCGGCCGCTGGCTCGGCGTGAACGGCGACGCGGTTTTCGACACGCGGCCGTGGAAAGTGTTCGGCGAGGGGCCGACGCAGGTGTTGGCCGGCGAATTCATGGATACCAAGCGCGATCCGTTCACTGCGCAGGACATCCGCTTCACCACCAAGGACCGCACGCTGTACGCCACGCTGCTCGGCCTGCCGCGCGGCGAGGCGGTGATCCGATCTCTGTCGACCTCCCTGCGGCTGTACGGCCACGAGATCGACCGTGTCGAATTGCTCGGTCATCCCGATCCGCTGCCGTGGACCCGTGATGATCGAGGGCTGGTGGTACGCCTGCCCGAAACGCTGCCGTCGGACATTGCGGTCGTGCTGAAGATCGTTGCATTGCCCGAGCCGCCGCGCAAGGTGACTGCGCCACCAACGGATTGAACGCCGGCGAACGAACGAACGCTTCTGTCGAAAGGACCATTCCATGGGCTTCGGATCGATCACATCCTGCCGCGCCTTTGCTGCCAGGACCTGTCGCCGGCTTCGTGAGGCGGTCGCGGGCGGCGGCTTGGTCGCCGCCGCGTTTCATGTCGCGCCTAACGGCTCGGACGCCAATCCCGGCACCATCGATGCGCCGTGGGCGACCTTGGAGAAAGTCGCCGCCGCCCCGCTTCGCCCGGGCGAGAGCGTGCTGTTCCAGCGCGGCGGCGCGTGGCATGGCCAATTGCTTGCACAGCACGACGGCTTGATCGAATCGCCGATCACCTACGGCGATTATGGCGACGCGAACCTGGCGGCACCGACGTTTTACGGCAGTGACGACGTCACGCCGACGTACACATCGCTGGGCCGATCGGTCTATTCCTTCCCCACGTCGGCCTCGCCGAATGGCAAGGTGTTCTGGGTCTATCTCAATCACCGGCCGCTGCTGGCCGCGACGGCTGGCGGTGCGGATATGCCGGCGCAATCGTTTTTCATCGCCGGCGATACCCTGTTCATCCACACCGGCGGCGTTGATCCGGCCAACGCGACGATTAGCGTTGGCGATCGCGCCACCGGCCAAGACGCACAGCAAGGCGTGATCTGTTCCAACGGCCGCAGCAACCTGATCTTCAGAAACCTGATCGGCCGCGAAACGGCGCAGGTGCCCGACGGCGGCAAGCTGGCGGGCGGCGTGATCGATGCCTACGTCATCCGCGTGCAGGACGGCAGCAACGTGAAGCTCGACCATTGCGAGGCCTATTACGGCGGCAAGCACAACGTCGGCGCGATCAACACGACCGGTTTTGTCGCCCATGCCGTGCGCGCCAGCGGCGCGGTCGATGGCGTCGAAGGCAACCGGCTGGGCTACGGCAACGCCACCGCCTTCGTCGCCTATGCCAGCGGACAGGCGCGCGGATGCACCCAAACGTGGACCGATTGCACCGTCACCGATTATCCCGGCAATCAGCCGGCGTTTATCACGCACAATGACGGCGCGGACAGCCTGAAGAGTTTGACCGTTGAGAATCTTCATGTGGTCGGCAGCCCCATCGCCCTGATGCCGGGGCCGAACGTGGCGATCACCTTTCGCGGCGGGCTTTTTGAGAACGTGAATTTCATCGCGTACACCTCGCCGGGCACGACTCAGATGTTCGACGGCCTGCACCTGAAGGGTGAGGGGTCGGTGCTGGCGGTATCCGGCCATGCGACCGTGCAGAATTGCCTGATCACCGGTTCGGCCCAGGACGGCGGCCTACAGGCGGACGGGCCGGCGAACGTGCTGCGATTCAATACCGTCGTCATGCGCCCCAATAGCGGCCCCGCGGTGCACCTGCGAAAAAGTGCGACGGGCACCACGCTGCTGGGCAATCTGCTGGCGGGCGCGCAGACGGTGCTGAGTCTAGACGGTCCGTTGAACTCGCTGACGGCGGATTACGATGTTTTCGATACGACCGCTGGCGCGCCGCAATGCGTCATCGACGGCAAGACCAACCCGATCGATCGGCTTCGCGATGGTGGCCAGGAAGCACACTCGGCCAGCGGCGCCGTTCAGTTCGTGAACGCCAAAGGGGACGATTTCACCCTCGCACCCGGCTCGCCGGCGATCGACCATGTGCCGATCGCAAATGGCGCGGGATTGGCAGCGGACGGTGCCGGCCACGTTCGCCCGCAAGGCCGGGCGCTGGATGCCGGGGCGTTGGAAACCGTCCCGTAAAATGAAACCTTCCAAGGCGTCACTTGGCCTAAGTGACCGAAGCTGCCGCGACTTTGTTCGCGCTATTTTAAAAGCCCGTTTGGCCTGCAACGCATGGCCATGAATGGAGTTGGCCGTGTTTTTAAGGCGCGCCAGAGCGTATCAAATTACCCAGCTTACCACACGACTTGTGGCGAGGCGGCGGCCGAAGTGTTGGCAGGCGGTCGTGAAACAGGCGGTACGCACGGCTTCATTTTATCGCTCTGGCCGGAAAATGCGGCCAAAAAACAGACGATTTCGCTAATTCCGCGATTCACAAGCGGTCTGCTTCGGCCCCACATTCCCATATCGCTCGGACAACGTTTTTCGGAACTTCGCAATTTTCCACGCGCTTACCTCTATCGATGCGGTATATTGCACTACATCAATTCAAAAATTGATAATAGCAATCCAGCGGCCGGGGAGACAGTTACATGCAGGATTCATTGAATCAGGGCCGCGGGGGTCTGTCGTCGGGCCGTCGCATGGGCAGCGGGCGCAGCACACAAGCGGGCGTCGGCAACCGTGCCAGAATCTTGCGGGCCGCCGTCGAGCCCCTGGAACAGCGTCGGCTGCTGACCACCTATTACGTCTCCCCCGCCGGCTCCGATGCCGCCGCCGGCACGTCGGCTGCTTCGCCGTGGGCGAGCGTGACGAAGGTTGATGCCACCGTCTTCCAGCCCGGCGATTCGATCTTGTTCCAGCGCGGCGGTGAATGGCATGGCCAACTGGAAGGTAGCGCCGACGGCACCGCCGCCGCCCCCATCATCTACGGCGATTACGGCGACACGAATCTGTCCAAGCCGATCTTTGAAGGCAGCGACTACGTCCCGTCCAACGCGTTCTCCTCCCAGGGCAACTCGGTCTATACCTTCTCCACGTCGACCACGGGCGGGAAGGCGTATTGGGTGTACCTGAACCACGTCGCCCTGCTGGCCGCCACCAGCGGCTCGGCCGCCATGCCGGCGGGTTCTTTTTTCGTCAGCGGCACGACCGTCTGGATGAACACCGGCGGCGTGAACCCTGCGACGGCGGCCGTCAGCGTCGGCGTGCGCGCGACGGGGCAGAATGCCGATCAGGGCGTCATTGCCTCCAACGGCCACAGCTATCTCACCTTCAACAACTTGATCGGCCGGGAGACGGCGCAGATTTCCGGCGATGGCAGCCTCGGCGGGGGCATCATCGATGCCTATGTCATTCGCGTGCAGGGCGGCACGAACGTCACGCTCAACAACTGTGAAGCCTACTACGGCGGCAAGCACCACGTCGGCGCGATCGATACCACCAAGTTCCTGGCTAATGGCCTGACCGTCAGTGGGGGCGTGAACGGCGTGAGCGGCAACACGCTGCCTTACGGCAACAGCACAGCGCTCGTGGCCTACGCAGACCAGAACGTCCATCACACCACGCAGCAGTGGATCGACTGCACCGTCAGCAACTACTTCGGCGACCAGCCGGCCTTCCTCACCCACAACGACGGCGCCGACAGCATCGACAGCCTGCTGATCCAGAACCTCAAATCGTATGGCAGCCCCGTGGCGCTTCAGCCGGGCAATAACATCGCCATCACGTACAGGGGCGGGCTGATCTCGAACAACACGCTGACGGCCTACGGCAGCACCGGCACGACCGAATTGATCGACGGCGTCCACGTCTATTCCGACAACGGCAGCACCGGGCAGAAGATCGAGATGTACGCCGATAATTCCACGATCCAGAATTGTTTGGTCACGGGCAGCGGTCAGGTCGGCGGCATTCAAAGCTACGGCAGCAACGCGACAATCCGCTTCAACACCGTTTCGATGCAGGGCTACGCATCCGCGGCGATCCAATTGGGCAGCGCCTCGAACGCCACCAAGCTCTACGGCAACATCACCACCGGCACGGGCAACGCCCTACTGATCAACGGCAGCCCGACCTACACGGCCGACTACGACCTGTTCGACAGCACCGCCGGCGGGCCGTTCATCAAGGTGGGCAGTACCACGTACTCAGGCATCGCCGCCTACCGTTCCGCTACGGGGCAGGAAGCGCATGGCGTCGTTGCGGATCCGAAGTTTGTCAGCGTTGGTGGTGGCGATTATTCGCTGCAATCCACTTCACCGGCGATCAACCTGATCCCCATCGGCATTATCAGCGGCGTCAGCTCCGACATCCGCGGTTTCGCCCGGCCGTCTGCGAATGTCTACGACGCCGGCGCGTTTGAATATCCCAGCGTGCTGCACCAGCCGACCGTCGCCACGGCCGCCAGCGCATCGGCCAATCCGGTCGCGGGTGTGACGACGAATCTTTCCGTGCTGGGCGCCAGCCAGGACGGCGAATCGACGCTCATTTACACTTGGAGCCTGACCGGCGCGCCGCCGGCGACAGTCACATTCAACGCCAGCGCCACCAATGCCGCCAAGGCCACCACGGCGACGTTCAGTAAGGCCGGCACCTACAACTTCCTGGTCACGATCAGCAATGGCCAGTTCTCCGCCACCAGCGCGGTGAGCGTCGTGGTCAATGCCACGCCAACGGCGGTCGTCGTCACGCCGGCCAGTGGCTTCATTCCGGTCAATACCACGCAACAGTTCACCGCGGCGCTGAATGACCAATTCGGCAAAGCCATCACAGGCCAGACGATTGCGTATGCCGTCACGAACGGCGGCGGAACGATCAGCCCCACCGGCCTCTACACGGCCCCCGCCACCACCGGCCCGGCGACCATTTCCGCGATCATCGGCGGCAAGACGGGCACGGCGTCGATCACCGTCACGCCGCCCAACCAAGCCCCGACGATCGCCATCGCTGCCAGTGCGTCGCCGAACCCGGTTACCGGCGTCAGCACGGCACTCAGCGTGCTCGGCGCGGATGACAACGGCGAATCCAACCTCATCTACACCTGGAGCCTCGTCGGCACCCCACCGGCCGCCGTCAGCTATAGCGTCAACGGCACCAACGCCGCCAAATCCACCCTCGTCACCTTCACGGCCAACGGGCAGTACAACTTCCTGGTCACGGTACGCGACTCCGGCAATCTGGCGGCCACCAGCACGGTCAGTGTGACCGTGAACGCGATCGTGCCGATCGTCGTCGATGGTTCGCTCGATGGGCGTTACGGCTCGCCGATCGTGATTCAATCGCAGGCGACCAACTACGGCAACGGCAATCTGGGATCGCCGACCGCGCCGTACAGCCAACTCGTTGCCGGCTATGTGGTGATCGATGCGGCCAATGACAAGCTCAACCTGTTCCTCGCCGGCAGTCTGAATCTCAATAACGCTCATCTGGATCTTCTGATCGACAGCGTAGCCTCCGGCGGCGTGGCGAACC
>JAQGHK010000073.1 GCA_028288875.1 Phycisphaerales bacterium
TTGCTGGCCGCGTTGTCGCCGGACTCTGCCCGGTGACGGCGGCGAGCGCCGCCTCGTCTTCGCCGAACGCGACGACCGATTCATCGACGGCCGCGCGGACTTGGCCTTCCTTACCGGCCCAGCGGGTATACGCAACGCGCTGGCCGGGGACTTCGTCGCTGACGACGGTGCGGCGGGTCATCTGGAGCGCGCCGTCGATGTGCGTGGTCGAATCGTAGGTCGCGGTGGCGACGGTCATCTCGCCGACCTTGCGGTCTTCGGTGCCGGCCAGTTTGTCTTCGATGACATTGACGGAACCGACGGCGAACATCCCTTTGGGCCGTGTGGTTTTGGTCGTCAGCACCCGGCGGCCGGTTTCAGGTTCGGTCCACTGCTCGGTCACGATCGTGTTGAGGTCGGTCGACGTTTCAGATCGAACGCCTTCGCAGATGAGGGACTTACCAGCGACCTCGATCGTGCGATGGCCGAGCGGTTGGGTCTGGCCGAGCAGGTCCTCGGAACCGCGGGCGAGGGTTTTGGTGGGCGTCCATGGGCCGTTGGGTTGGTCGCCGTGCGCGTAGGCCACGACGGCCTGGCCGGCGGCGTCGACGCCGAGCAGCAGTTCCCGGCGAAACACCGCGCCAGTGTCCCAGGCGGTGCTCCGGAATATGACGTACGTGCCGGGCGTGCAGTTCTTCCACGCGCCGGATGCCGGGGCCGCGATGGTCTTCACCTCGGCCCCAATGGCCGCCGTGGCAAGGGCCAGGATCAGCAGCGACGCCGCGCGAGTCCCTCTCATGGTGCCCCCCGTTCGTCAGGCCACTACGCCCCGGCCGGCGTGGCAAACGCTGGTGGCGATTGCTCGTCGACCTGCTTCCGCAGACCGGCAGCCACCCAGAGCGTCACGCCGCCGAGGGATACGCCCAGGCCGATCAGCATGCTAAGCGTCAGCGGCCCCAGCACGGCCGGCTCGACGCGCATGCCTTCGATCAGGAATCTCGTCAGGCCTTCCAGCATCATCATGACGGCAAACCCGCGGCCGGGCGTTTTGCCGAGCGTGAAGAAAGCAGTGGCGACCGCGGCGATCAGCAGGGCGGTCACCGTGCTGATGAGCTGCGTGTTGATCACCGGCAGCGACCGCTGCGCATCGGCCGCTGCGGCGAGATCGTGCTGGGCTTTGATCTGTTCAGGCTTCATCAGGCGCGAGGTGTTCTTGATCAGGTCCTGCTGATACAGCACCGGCGGCGGCGTGACCTTCGCATGTTCGTAGTCGTCCAAGTAGGCCGGGCTGTAGTAGGGGAAGGAGATCGCGAGCGGCGCAGGCAGATTGGCGTGTTGACCCCAGCAGCAGCCATTGAGGAAGCAGCCGACCCGGCCGAACGCCAGGCCGATCATCAGGCAGGGGGCGATGATGTCCATGCCACGCAGCAGCGGAATGCCTTGCCAGATGGCATAGATGACGAGTGTCGGAAAGGCCAGCAGGAAGCCGCCGTAATAGACCAGGCCGCCGCTGGTGAGGTTGATCGCGTTCCAGAGGTTGTTGAGGAACGTGTCGCCGGTGAATTCGTTGTGGAACTGAACGACGTACGCGATGCGGGCACCGATCAAGCCGCTCACCAGCGCCAGGATGGCGGCGTTGGCGAACAGATCTGGATTGAGGTTGCTTCGCCGGGCGAGGAACTTGGCCAGTTCGATCGCCAGCAGCAGGCCGATGACCAGCATCAGGCCGTAGCTGTGCACGGAGTAGCCGAGGAAGGGAACGCGGAACAATTCTGGAAACATGTAGCCCTTAGTTTATGCGCCGAGAACGACATTATCGATTAAGCGCGTATCCCCGACACGCGCCGCGATGCAGCAGACGGCCGGGCCGTCGATCTGCTCCATCGGCTTGAGCGTCAGCGGATCAACGCAGGCGACGTAATCGATCGACAGCGGCACATGGCCGAGGTTGCCGACGTCCAGCAGCGTTCGCTGCATAATGGTTACGAGCCGACTGGCGACACGGACGCCGCTATCAAACGTTTCCATTGCAAAGAATAAGGCCCGGCTGATCGACAGGGCCCGCGCCCGCTGGTCGGTGGTCAGGAAGCGATTGCGACTGCTCATCGCCAGGCCGTCGGCTTCACGGAGGGTCGGACAGGGGGCGATCCTGATCGGGAAGTTCAGCGCCTCGGCCATTGCGGTAATGACGCGAAGCTGCTGGAAATCTTTCTGACCGAAACAGGCCACCTGCGGCTGCACGATATTGAATAGCTTGGCAACGACCTGGCAGACGCCTTGGAAATGGCCGGGCCGGTGCTTGCCTTCGAGGACGCCGGTGAGATCAGGCATGTCGATGAACGCCCGCGGGCCGGCGGAGTACATGTCGTCGGCAGCGGGGTTGAAGACGGCGTCCACGCCGGCGTTCTGACACAGGGCGAGGTCGTCTTCGATCGGCCGCGGATAACGGTTGAAATCTTCGCGCGGGCCGAACTGGGTCGGGTTGACGAAAACGCTGACGAGCGTCTGGTGCGCGTGCCGCTGGGCTTCGGCCACCAACGAGAGATGGCCGGCGTGGAGCGCGCCCATCGTGGGGACCAAGGCCAACACGCCCGCGCGGGCTCTCCAGGCGCGGCATTCTTCGATCGTCCGGAGCACGGTCATGGGCATATCGGACGATACGACGGCGAAGCGGTTCGCTCAACATCGCGCCGCACCTCGCAATTTTCTTAGATACCCCCGAATGGGGGGCCTACGCGGACCAGTTTGCCCATTCTCAAGGCAGTCGGCTTCAATTTGTGCGATAGGTTGTGCTAAATAGTCTGGCAAAATTGCGGCGAGTGCCTATAGTTTAATCATGCCTCTCGACCTTCCGCCTGAAGCTAAAACAACGGGCAACGCTGATACTGCTCAAAATCTAGCCACCCTCAACGAAGTCGGCCTCGTTTTGTCGTCTACGCTGGAGCTGCGCGACATCTTTGCGCGGATTATGCGCGTCATCGGCGAACGGCTGCAGATGCACCGCGGCACTTTGGTGCTGCTGGACGAGTCGACCGGCCGGCTGCGCACCGAGGCGGCAGTGGGGTTGTCAGCCGAGGATGTGGAGCGGAATCGCTTCGCCTTGGGTGAAGGCGTTACGGGCGCCGTTGTCGCGACCGGCCGGGCCCGGGTGATCGCGGACATGCGGACTGAGCCCGACTTCCTGAACAAAACGCACCGCATGGACGTCTCCGGCGACGACGTCGTGAGCTTCTTTTGTATACCGATCCGTATTGAAGGCCGGGTCGCCGGGGCATTGTCGATCGACAAGATTTTCACCAATGAAAGCCAGCTCGATTCCGACCGCCGCTTCCTGGAAATCATCACCGCCTTCCTCAGTCAGGCCATCCAGATCAATCGCATGGTGATGCGGCAGAAGGAAGAGCTGCTGGAAGAGAATGCCCAACTCCGGGCACAGGTCCGCGACCGGTTCCGCTTCGAAAACATCATCGGCGACTCGCCGGCCATGCATGACGTGTTCAGCGTCGTCGGCCAGGTCGCCAACAGCCGGGCGACGGTGCTGCTGCTGGGCGAGACCGGCACGGGTAAGGAAATGATCGCCAAGGCGATCCATTACAACTCGCCCCGCAAGGATAAGCCGTTCATCCGCGTGAATTGTGGCGCTCTAACTGGCACGCTGCTGGAATCCGAACTGTTCGGCCACGTGAAGGGCAGCTTTACCGGCGCGATCAAAGACAAAATGGGCCGGTTCGAAGCGGCCGACGGCGGCACGATCTTCCTCGACGAAATCGGCACGATGGAGCCGGTGCTTCAGGTCAAACTGCTGCGCGTGCTGCAGGAACGCGAATTCGAGCGCGTCGGCGATACAGCCGTCGTGAAAGTGGATGTCCGTGTGATTGCGGCCACGAACGTCGATCTCCAGGAAGAAGTGGCCAAGAACCAGTTCCGCGAAGATCTGTTTTACCGGTTAAACGTCGTCAGCATTTACCTGCCGCCGCTGCGGAACCGCCGCGAGGACATTCCCCGCCTGATCGACTACTTCCTCGACAAGTACAACGCCATGAACGGCCGGCAGCTGCGCAAGATCAATCGCGAGATGCTGAACGTGCTGATGCGCTATCCATGGCCCGGCAACGTGCGGGAACTGGAAAATGCGATCGAGCGCGCGGTGGTGTTGAGCAACGCCGAGGAATTCGTTGAGGAATTGCTGCCGCTGAGCGTCCGCATGTTCGCCCAGCAACGCCGCACGAGCCCGACGAGCGAGAGCATCGAAAGCCTCACGCGGCGGCTCAGCGATCAGGCGATTTCGGAATACGAGATGCGCGAAGGCGAGATCTACCAGCTCGTCATCGATCAGATCGAATACGCCCTGATCGACAGAGCCCTCGATCGCTGCGGCAACGTCAAAACGAAGGCCGCCGATTTCCTCGGCATCAATCGCAACACGCTGAATAAGAAGGTCAAAGATCTGGGGATTGAGACGACGGACTGAGCGCGGATTCGCAAGAGTGCTGCGTCCTCTGGTCCCCGCGCCCGGTCCGCCGGGAGAGGGCTAGGGAGAGGGTCTTCTGACCTACTTCGGTCGCGTGGTGGCCGGCTGGTCGGGATTGGCGATCCGCATTTTCACGCGGGTTTCTAAGTCGGTCTGGACCTCGGCGTAGTTTTTGAACCGCCCGGCGGCGATCTCGGTCGACAGGGCGTTCATCACCTCGACCAGCGCCCCGCGGAAGGTTTCGATTTCCGAAACCGTCTGTGGCGGGTACATGGCGTTAAGGTCGATCTTCCATTCCTCGCCGACGCGCTTGAAGCGAATGGGCTCCAAGGTATCGCGGCTGATCAGCGTGGCGGTGTCCTGAGTGACGGTGAGACGATCCGGGTCGGGCGCATCAATCGGACGAGTCGTCGGGCCAGTATACTCGACCGGTTTGAGCGCTCCGGGAAACGCTTTCTCAACGGCCGCCTGAAACTGCTTCTCGGCCACCGCCGCGGCGCGGCGGCCCTCAATCACCGGCAGCCGTTTCTCGTCGGCGATGATCAACTGCTTGACGCGATCAATATCGCCAGCCGCCAAGGCGTCGGCGTACTGTTTGAAAACGGCTTTCGGATCGCCGCCATCGGCAGACGCAGCACCCGCCGTCATCAGAACAACGGCCACGCCGACGCCAAACGTGCGGGCGATCGGTCGCGTCACTCGAGTTCCACCTTGTCGAAGACGACGCCTTCGGACGTGATGCGCAGGTAGTAGCCTTCGATCTTTTCAAGCTTGGTATGGTGCCGGATCGAATACGCCGCCCGCGTCAGGTCGGCGATCTGCAACTGCTTCATGCTTTCCGGCCGCACGTTGAGGCGGCCTGCATAGAACGCACAATTTTCGTGCTGAATCAGCACGACTTTGCTCAGCTTGTGGGCATCAATCAGGAAGTTCAGTTCGTCGATGACGCCTTGTTCTTCCAAGCGTGCCTGATTGTAGCCCGCCAGGCACGCCGGCCCGCCGGGCAGGGCGATGCGGTCATACCGCGGCAGCTTAAGGCCGTTCTGCATGAAGTCGTCAAAGTGCTCGCCCACGCGGCCATCGGCGCAATACATCGCGGCGGCGTGAACGCGGTCTGCGTTGTAGGGCAATTGGGAGATGTAACACATAAAAAACCTTTAGTAGACAGAGGACAGAGGGCAGTATGCAGAAATACAAAGAGTTCTTCTCTGTCTTCTGCTTACTGCCCTCTGCCTACTTCGCTTATCCCATGTGTTTGATCATCTCATCCGCGAATTCGCTGCACTTGACCTTCTTCGCGCCTTCCATCTGGCGGGCGAAGTCGTAGGTCACCGTCTTGGCGGCGATGGCATCGTTCAGGCCCTTGAGGATCAGGTCGGCGGCTTCGTGCCACTGCATGTGCTGCAGCATCATCACGCCGCTGAGGATGACGCTGCCGGGGTTGACCATGTCCTGGTCCGCATACTTCGGGGCCGTGCCGTGCGTGGCTTCGAAGATGGCGTGGCCGGTGATGTAGTTGATGTTGGCGCCCGGCGCGATGCCGATGCCGCCCACCTGGGCCGCCAGGGCGTCGCTTAGGTAATCACCGTTGAGGTTCAGCGTGGCGATAACGTCAAAGTCTTCCGGCCGCGTCAGCACCTGCTGCAGCGTGATGTCGGCGATGGCGTCTTTGATAACGATGCCCGCGCCGGGCTTGCCGTCCGGAATCTTGCACCACGGGCCGCCGTCAATTTCGACCGCGCCAAATTTCTCTTTTGCCAGTTCGTAGCCCCAATCACGGAAGCCACCTTCGGTGAACTTCATGATGTTGCCCTTGTGAACCAGCGTCACCGAGGCCTTCTTATGCTTGATGGCGTATTCGATGGCGGCCAGCACCAGGCGCTGCGTGCCGACCTTGCTGACCGGCTTGATGCCGATGCCGACTTCAACCTTCGTGTCGCTGTTGCCGGCGCTCTTGGCGTAATCCGCCACCTTCGCGGCGTTGCCGAAGCGAATCTTCGCGAAGCTCTTCGGGTCGGTCTTTTCGATGTATTCGAGCATCGCCTGCGACTCTTTCGAGCCGGCGGCGTATTCGATGCCGGCGTAGATGTCTTCGGTGTTCTCACGGAAGATCACCATGTCCACCTTTTCCGGCCGCTTCACCGGCGAAGGCACGCCCGTGAAGTACTGTACCGGACGCAGACAGACATAAAGATCGAGCATCTGACGCAGCGCGACGTTCAGCGAGCGAATGCCGCCGCCGACGGGCGTCGTGAGCGGGCCCTTGATGCCGACGGTGTATTTCTTGAAGGCGTCGACGGTTTCGTCGGGCAGCCAGTTCTTGGTCTGGTCGAACGCCTTTTGCCCAGCGAGGACTTCCTTCCAGACGATCTTCTTCTCGCCCTTGTAGGCCTTGGCCACCGCGGCGTCGAAAACGCGGACGCTGGCACGCCAGATATCGCGGCCGGTGCCGTCGCCTTCGATGAAGGGAATGATCGGGTCATTCGGAACCGTCAGCTTGCCACCACTCATCGAAATCACGTTGCCGGCCATCGTCTTGCTCCTGGGTTGATTAAGGGTCTTCGATTATGCGGATTGCGGGGCAAAGCTCAATCGGAAGGCAACGGGTTGCGGATCCTGGGTGCGAAGCGGAATCGGCGGGGGTATTCTGCCGCGATGCGCGGAATCAGCCCTTTTGTCG
>JAQGHK010000082.1 GCA_028288875.1 Phycisphaerales bacterium
AATTGAAGCCGCTTGGATTCAAAAACATCGACGGCCGGAAATCCGCCGTGGTTAAATCCGTTTCATTCGGCGCGGTACAGGGGCCACAAAAGTAGCGGCGTTGTTGGTCTGGGTAAGATAGCGGCGAGTCAGGCGGTTTATTCCACAACGCGACCGGCGGACTTTAGAAGCTTCCGGATTTCGGCGATCAGCGGGGCTTCGCGATTAGCGTCGAATGGCTTGCGGTCGAGGTGTCGCCAAATGGCCCACAACGGTTGGCGGCGGAGATCGTCCGGCTCGTCGCGAAAGCGGGGGTGGATATGCGCGTGCAACGCCGGGTCGGTGTTGCCGAGGATGCTGTAGTTGATGCGGTAGGCGCCGGTGGCCTTTTGCAGGGCTTCGCCGGCGGCGGCCATGTCGGTCAGGAACTGGGCCCGGCCGGCTTCGTCGAGGTCGGCTAGGTCGTCCACCACCGGCACGTTCACCAGGATGCACCAGCCGCGCGGCGTCTGCATGTCGCTGAGCACGAGGTGCCCGGACTTCATTTTGCAGATCAATTTGTCGTTCTCGCCGCGGTTGGTTTCGTCGACGCGATCCTGAATCGATTTACTCATGGCGGCCGTCTCCTGTGACGGCTTCAGGGTAGCAGATCGAGGCGGGGCAATCTCCCCGGCGCTCGCCCGGCTTCAATCCCGTCAAATGCTTTATCTACGGCCGTCACTTTCGGCGGTTCCATGGTTTTCACGCGTTGCCGACGGGCGAAGATCGCTGCGGCGACCGGTGCGGCGACGGGCTGATCGTCCGCGCGGATGTACAGCGTGATCTCCCGGCCAACCATCTGCCCGTCGTCGGCGCGGTGCGTGGGAATGTGCTTGGCGCGAAGGGCCGTCTCGATCGCGGCCACCGCGCCGTGGTCGGCCGAGTGGGTGAGGACGGTGTCGAATTCCATTGGCACGACCGGCGCCGGCGGCGGTGTTTGCGGCTGGGCCGTCATGGGTTCCGGGCGGGCGAGCGGGCTGAAATAATCGATCGGACTGGGGGGCTTGTCGTTCATGGCGATCTCTTACCTTAACGACGCCGCCGGCCGGCGTCGGTTAGAACTTTTCTCGAAATTTGGGGCCGGATTTATCCCACAATCAGGGGAATCGCAGGAGCTGGACCGACGTGCCGGCCGGCAAGGCGGCCTCGTCGGCGGCGCGAATCAGAAGGGCGTTGGCCCGCGTCAGCGTGAAGACGTCGGCCGAGCCGCCCCAGGCGAGCGGGTTGACCGTTCCGGCTTCGGCGAACACCGGCTGATAAAACTCGCGCGGCCCATTGGCGGGCAGGTCAGTAGTCAGGGTCGCCGTGTCCCATTTCGGCTCCGGCGATGCGGCTTGGAGGCGCAGCAGCAGCCGGGAAACGAGGCGAACCGTGCAGACAAAGGCGCTCACCGGATTGCCGGGTAGTCCAAAGATGAACTGCGGCCCTGCGTCTTTGCCCGCCGGGCCGGATCGTCGGGCAAAGACGAACGGCTTGCCCGGCTTGATCTTCAGCTTGGTGATCGCCAGTTCGTAACCCAGTTCGCGCATCACGCGTGGCGTGAAGTCGTACTCGCCCATGCTCATGCCGCCGGTGACGAGGATGGCGTCCAACCCGGGCGTCGAGAGCACTTCGGCGATGCTGGCCGGATCGTCGCGCACGTGGCCGAGATGATCGACCTGCCCGCCGTAGCGCCGCACCAGCGAACTGAGCAGCACTGAGTTGCTGTTGCGAATCTGCGAACCGACCGGCGTGGTGTCGAAGGCCACCACCTCATCCCCGGTCGACAACACACCCACGCGCGGCCGGGCGAAGACATCGACCAGCGCCGCGCCGACCTGGGCACAAACCGAGAGATGCGCCGGCCCGAGATGAATCCCGGCCGGCAAGACGCCGTCGCCGGCTTTGGCCTCGGTCGCGCGCTTGGCAATGGCGTTGCCCGTGCGGACATTGCCGCGGATGGTCACCACATCACCGGCCAGCGACGTCCATTCGATCGGCACGACGGCATCCGCGCCGGGCGGCAGTGGGGCACCGGTCATGATGGACACGCAATCGCCGGCCCGCAGTGGCCGCACACCGGCCGAACCGCCGGCGGCAATCTCGCCGACCTTTCGCAAGCTTCCGCCCGCGTCCTCGGCACGCACGGCGTAGCCGTCCATCAGTGCCTTATCAAACGGCGGATAGTCCCGATCCGCCGACACCGCTTTGGCCAGTACGCGCCCGTCCGCACCGGGCAACGCGATGCGCTCAATCCGCGGCGTCACTGGCGTGTTGTCCAAGACCGCAATCGCTTCCGCGACGCCGATCAGGTTATCGATCCCCACTTCGCTCATGCGGGCATCTTAGTGGGTCCGGCAGTGCAAGCGATACGGCCAATGCTGGCATCAAAAGAGGCGGGGGCATTCTTTCGAATGCCCCCGCCTGCGAATTCAATCCAATGGCTTGAGTGTTACACGAGCGCCTGGATCGCCTTGGCGATGCCAGCCGAGTCGAGGCCCTGATAGCCCATCTGCTGCCACAGGCCGCCGCAGCCTTCGAGGTGGGTGCCGATGTTGTTGTATTTGCCTTTGAAGCCGCGCTTGAGCAGTTCGCTGCCGAAGCGGCTGCCGAGGCCGGTCTTGACGTTGTAGCCTTCGACCACCAGCACGAACGGTGCGGCCGCCAGCTTCTTCATCATGGCTTCGTCGTAAACGTTCAGCGTGCTCTTGTTGATCAAGCCAACCTTTGTGCCCTTTTCCTGCAGGCCGATGACGGCGTCGAGGGCGCGGTAGGTCGTTTCGCCGAGGCTGACGACGTAGCCGCCACCGTTGGATTCGCGGATGA
>JAQGHK010000091.1 GCA_028288875.1 Phycisphaerales bacterium
CAGCCCGGGCATGTTGGCGTCGTCCATAAGGGTGATGCCGCCGTAGCCGTCGACTTCGTAGGCGAAGACCGTGTCGAATACCGGGTGCTTGATGAGCGCGTGCTGACGAATGCCGGCGTCGATCTCATCGGCCAGCGCGGCCGCATCGGTGGCCAGGTGCGGGGCGAGCTTCAATTCGTTCAACAGCCGCACCAGATCGCGCAAACCCACTACAGCCATCGCGTTAGCAGGCACCAGGTGCTGGAACGTCGTCGCGTCATCGGATGGCCGGAACGTGCTGCGGCTCATGCCGGTGCGGGTGAACGGGTTGCCACGGCCCTGATTGGTCAGGGTGTCGCTGGCGAATGGCGTGGTCCGGCGGAACTGATAAACCGGCGTATCCCCCTGCTCTTCCGACCCGGCCTGCTCGTGGCGAATGGTTTGCAGGATCAGTTCGATCGATTTCAGCCAATCGCTATCGAAGCAGGACGAATCGCCCGTCTCGAAGTAGAACCCGCAGGCCAGGCGAAGAACGGCGCAAAGGCTGTCCAGTTCATACTTTCGCTCATGCACGCCCGGCTGCATTTCCGTGTGATCGCTCTCCCAATGTCCGACTTCATCCGACTCGCGGTAGAAGGCGTTGGCGTAGGGATCGAGCCGAACGCACGCCGCCTGGCGATTGATCAGGCCACGAAACAGATCCAGCAGATCCGCATCCCCTTTCACCAGCGTGAGATACGGCCATACCTGGTTCGTCGAATCGCGCAGCCACATCGCGGGGATGTCGCCGGTGATGACGAACGCATCCGGCCGCCCCGCGGCGTCATGGCCGAGGGTGACGGTGGTATCGAGGGTATTGGGCAGGCAATTGCTGAACAGCCATGCTAACTCCGGGTCAGCAATGGCTTTAGTAACGTCTTCGATCGTCCGCTCGACTGCCTCGCTGACGAACCGCCGGTCGGCCACGGGGGGGCGGCAACAGGAAAACGTGGTACTAGGACTTGCAGGACGCGGTAATTTGAGCGAACGGGAAACCGACGAAATCATGCGAGACTCGCTGCTGGGGGGCTGAGATATCACCTTTAGGCTCCGGCAATGCTATATTGAACATGTCGGCTGGGGGAAAAGCGGCGTAACCCTCGCCGCCAGACCAAATTGTGGGGTAATTTCCACCAGATCGTTCCATTGTCATTCGCAAAATCAATTGGAACGATCGCGCCTTATAGATTATAATATGGTTGAGCTAAATGTCTCGATTAAATTCGACAATAACTCATTGGCGGAGGATTTATGGCAAAACAGGACGCGACGCCGCCCCCGGTGGGTGAGCACCTTTACGCGGATGAACTCCGTAAACCTCGTCACCGTCATGTGTTCGACACATTACTGGGTGAGATTTCTTCCGGCCGATTTCAACCGGGCGACCGGCTGCCGACCGAGGCAGAACTCGCCAAGACCTTCTCGGCGTCCCGCTCCACCATTGCCCGCGCCATGCGCGATCTGAAGAACCGCGGCCTGCTCAACCGGCAGCGGCGTGGCGGCACGCATATCGCCCAGCCCGATAGCAAGCGCATTGCGCTCTTTACTCCTTTCACACAAAGCGCTTCTGATCTTGGCTACATCGGTGGCCAGATCCATGCGCATCTGTCTGATCTGGCCGCGCGGCGCGGCGACCATCTTCGGCTGCAAATCGTCGGCGGCATGACCGGCGACTTCCTCGGCCACATGATGACCGCCACCCGCGCCCTCATCCAGCAAGGCGTAGCGGGCGTGTTTTACTATCCCGTAGAACTTCCACAGGATCAGAGCCACTACAACCAACTCGTGGTCGAAAAGCTCCTGGCGTCCGGCATCGCCGTGGTGGCCGTCGACCGTGATATCGTCTCTTCGCCGGACCGAAGTACTTTATCTCTCGTTACTTACGATAACCGTCGTGGCGGCCATCTCGTTACCAATCACCTGATCCAGCAGGGCTGTCGGCGGATCGCATTTATCGCGTCGCCGTTCGTCTCCAGTGCCGCGTCCGCCCGCCAGCGCGGGTATTGCGACGCGCTGCAAGATCATGGCCTGCCGATAGATGCGAATCTCATACGCCCCGCCACCTTCGAAGACCTCAATGAGGACTTCTGCAAGAAGCTGATGACCGAGGCCAAGCCCGATGCCATTGTCTGCAAGATGGACCACTACGCCGCCCTCATGGGCCGGCACCTTGTGGCCATGGGACTTACGATCGGTAAAGACGTCATGCTCGCAGGCTTTGACGACGAGCCCTTCGCCGGGCTGCTGCCGGTGCCGCTCACGACCATCCGCTTCCCGGCCGATCCGTTTGCGCAAATTTGCTACGACCGGATGACGTCGCAGCTTGCCGCGCCGTCCATTCCGGTTCCGGGGATGACGCTGATCGATGTCGAATTGGTCGTCCGCGGGTCCACCGGCGGCGCCTAGTGCGCGGCGTAGCCGCGAGCTCGCTCGCGTTTTTTCCGCGCCTGACGACGACACGCGAGCAAGCTCGCGGCTACGCCGAATTGGCCGATTTTTGGCTTGTCGGCCCTCTGAAAAGGTTTATCCTAGTGTTGCGATGGGGCTCATGCCGCCATCGCACGCTCGCGTTTTTCCCGCCGCAAAATCCGCCCCCATCGCCCCGCTTAAACGATGTTTCCTGCCACAAACGGCCGCCGGCGTTCCGCGCGCGGTCGAAATAATGTATCAATCATTATCCGTTTTAGCCTCGGTTAATAATTCGACTTTTCATTTCTCAACCGGCGAAAATGTGGTATCTTTCGCCGCGTAGAAATGAACCCTTGGACCGGACGGCGGTACGATCCAAGTCGACCTGAGCTCTGAATTCCGACTTCGACTTTCTGAGCTTTCGGTCAATACCGAATATCCGCTGTGTTTCGCTCAGGTTTCGCCGTGACGGTTTTGACCGGCCCGGGCAACCCAGTGAGGCACGCCAATGATCCGCTCGAATGGGCCTTCCTCCGCCGGCCTTTTCGAAACCTCCGCCAACGCCGACCTGCAACAGGTCGGCGTTGGTCTTTTAATGGCATGACGTTTCGCCTACGAATGTCGATTGAGGTTCGAATATGCATGCCGCCTCGTCCCTCTCCCGGTATTGCCGGGAGAGGGTTAGGGTGGGGGCTTTACCGGGCAGCATCGAACGTCGGCTTTCTTTTCGTTCAGAGGTCTTATCGTCGGAGGCCCTCACCCCAGCCCTCTCCCGGCAATACCGGGTCAGAGAGCCGGAGGCCGCTACGACAATTCAGGCGTCGTCCAGAATGGCTCGCCGACCCGCGCCGCTTCTTCACATTGGCGCTATTCCAAACCGCACACCTGCTCTAAACTAGGCCCACCCCATTGAAGAGGATTTCGAATGAGCCTGCTCTCCAACTTGTTCCTGTTGGCCGCCATTGGTGCCGTCGCGGTTGCGCCCGTTTATGCCGTGGATGCCGCCGGCGCCGCGAGTGCGATCGCCAGCACGGCCCTCACCAATCGATCGCTCGTTCCCAACCGCGCCCCGCTGGAGGCCACGCCGCTGCTCCGCCTGCCGATCGGCAGCGTGCGCGCCGAGGGCTGGCTGCTCCGCCAACTCGAATTGCAGAAGGCCGGCCTCACCGGATCGGCCGAGCAGTTGTATGACGCCCTGACCGCCGACAGCGGCTGGCTCGGCGGCAAAGGCGAAGGTTGGGAAAAAGGCCCCTACTACGTGAAGGGCCTCATCGCCCTGGCCTACACGCTCGACGACGCCGAATTGAAGCAGCGCGCACAGAAGTGGGTCGACTGGGCCCTGACCAGCCAGAAGGCCGACGGTTTCTTCGGCCCCGCCAGCAATAACGACTGGTGGCCGCGCATGGTCGTGCTCTATTACCTGCGCGACTATTACGAAGCCACCGGCGATGCGCGCGTCATCCCGTTCTTCACCCAATACTTCCACCACCAGCTGGTCGCCCTGCCCGGCCGCCCACTGAAAGACTGGGGCAAGTCCCGCGCCGGCGACAATATCGACATCGTCCTCTGGACCTACAACCACACCGGCGACGCCGCCCTGCTCGACCTGGCCAAGCTGCTGTACGAGCAGGCCTACCCGTGGAAAAGCATCTTCACCGACAACCGCTTTTACGCCTTCGGCGAAGACTTTCAGCCGCACCACATCGTCAATGTCAGCCAGGCCTTGAAGTTCCCGGCCGTCGCGTGGCAGTTCACGCATGATGAGGCCGACCTCAAGGCGTACGCCGCCGGCGTGAAAAACCTCGATACGCACTACGGCCGCATCGACGGCCAGGTCAGCGGCACCGAAATGCTCAGCGGCCGCGCCAGCACCGATGGCGTCGAGCTGTGCGCCGATATCGAACGCATCATCTCCGACGGCATCGCCGTCACCACCACCGGCGACGCGGCCGTGGGCGATCAGCTGGAAAAGGTGGCCTATAACAGCCTCCCCGCGCACACCAGCCCGAAGATGCAGCAGATCACCTACTACCAGCTGCCCAACCAAGTGGCCGCCACGCACGGTGGCCATGGCTTCACGCAAGACTACGGCAACGGCAACGTCCCCGGCCCGCACAGCGGCTTCCCCTGCTGCTGCTACAACTGGCACGCCGGCTGGCCGAAGTTCGTTCAACAAATGTGGGCCGCCACGCCGGACGGCGGATTGGCCGCGATTGCTTACGGGCCGAATCATTTGACGACGACGGTGGCGGGTGGAACACTGGTTACCATCAAGCAGAAGACCGACTACCCGTTCACCGAACGCGTTTTGCTTGAAATCTCACCGCAGCGTCCGACGAAGTTTCCACTGGTGCTTCGCGTGCCGGCATGGTGCCCCCGCGCCAGCTACTCCGTGAATGGCGACGCCCCGCGCCAGATGTCCGCCGGCACGTTCATGCGGCTGGAA
>JAQGHK010000121.1 GCA_028288875.1 Phycisphaerales bacterium
TGTGATCTGGGCGATCCACGAAGGCACAGTTCTGCGAGTACGCCGACCTGTGGCACCCGACGACGCGTTTCTCCGCCGCACCTGGTTCAGTGGCACGGTTCTGAGAGTTATCGCCCCCGTGCCGGCTTGCGGTAGCCGGTCTGCCGTTTCTTGGCCGAACCTTTGCCGGAAATTGGCCGGCTTGGTTTGGCCGGGCGTTTTGGGCGTTCGGGACGATCCGACCGCTCTGCACGCTCCGGCCGCCCGGCGCGTTCGGGGCGATCTTTGGCGTCGCGGATCGCATGGCGCAGCGCCGCGCCGCCGAGGGCCTTCGGATCGACCGGTGGCTTCGGCTTGATCGCTTCCATCAGTGACTTGATCTCGAATGGAGACAGGAACCGGAACGCGCCAGGCTTCAGTCGGCCGAGTTCCAGCGGGCCGATTTTAACGCGCGTGAGTTCCCGCACCTTATGCCCCACGGCCGCCAGCATGCGGCGCACCTGGCGGTTGCGGCCTTCGCGGATCGTGATCTGCAGCACACTGCTGCGCGTCGCACGCTTCACGACCTTGATCTGCGTCCGCCCTGTTTTGAAGCCGCCCTTTTCCGGGTCGGCCAGCCAGATGCCCTCGGCCATCCGCTCGACCGTTTCCGGCTTCACGTAACCGTCCACCACGCAGGTGTACGACTTGGCGACGCCGAACTTCGGGTGTGTCAGCTTTTGGGTGAGATCGCCGTCATTGGTCAGCAGCAGCAGCCCACGGCTATCGGCATCGAGCCGGCCGACGGGGTAAATCCGCTTATCAATTTCCGGCGGCAGCAGATCGATCGCGCGACGCTGCTCGCCCTGGGCCACGTTCGTGCAATACACGCCGCTTGGCTTGTTCATCAGGATGTAGATCTTCTTCGACTCGGCCGGCGTGGTTGGGATCGCGACGGGTTCGCCGTCGATGGTGATCTTATCGACGGCCGGATCGACCATGACGGGCAGGCGTGTCACGAGCTTGCCGTTCACGCTGATGCGGGCCTGGACGACCATCTCTTCGACATGCCGGCGGCTTTCAACGCCGGCGTCGGCGAGCAATTTCTGGATGCGGACTCTCACTGTGGTTCCTTCGTCGGTCTCACGACCGTCTATTGGCCGGTGCCCGGTCGAGCAACGCTCGATCAATGGCAGCTTGTTCATTCAGATCGATGACTCGATCTTTCAAATGTCGGTTGGGAATGTCACTTCCAACCATGTCGCGTCGGACAACACCTTGACGCGAGCTTCGTTCATCTTAGCCGGCAGCAGCACGGTGGTGCCCTTGCCGACCTTCACTTTTTCGGTCTTAGTCGACAGTTCCACTTCGCCGCCGAGCAGGATCCAGACGACGGGCTGCTCGTACGGGATGGGCTGTTCGACGCCTTCATTCATGCGGACTTTTTCGATCGTGAACTGCGGCGCCTGCGCCAGCCGGGTAACGGTCGTGAAGAAGCCGGCGGTGTGGGTCTTTGGCGTCGGTGGCGGCTGGTTGCCGCTGAAATCGATGCAGTCGACCGCTTGTTCGACGTGCAACTGCCGCGGCTGGCCGGTGGACGGGTCGACGCGGTTGAAATCGAACGTGCGGTACGTCGTATCGCTGGGCGTCTGCACCTCTGCGACAAAGCAACCGGCGCCGAGCGCGTGGACCGTGCCGCTGGGGAGGTAGTAGCACTCGCCGTCTTTGACGGGGATGGCGTTGATCATCGATTCGTTCGTGCCGTCTTCGATCGACTGCTTGAACGCCTCGCGGGTGACGCCGGGGCGAAGGCCTTTGAGGATGCGGCTGCCGGCGTCGTGCTGGAAGACGTACCAGGCTTCATTTTTCAGGTGCGCGCCGGGGTGCGAATCGGCATAGCTCTGCGGCGGATGCACCTGAACCGACAGATCTTCCCGCGCGTCCAGAAATTTAATCAGGATCGGGAATTGGCCTTCCTTGCCAACCAGCTTCACGTCGCCGTGCAGATCCGTGCCATATTGGGCGACCAGTTCATGCAGCGTTTTGCCGGCCAAGGGGCCGTTGGTGAGCTTGGTGCTGACCCAATCGGCCGATTTTTCAATCGTGCCGGGCGGGAAATCGAACAGTTCCCAGCTCTCGCCGATCGGCTTATCGGCCGGGATGGCTTTGCCGAGCAGGGTCGCCAGTTTCTGGCCGCCCCACATCTTGTCGACATAGCGGGGCTCGAAAATCATCGGGTAAAGACTCATGCGGCCGTTGTATCCGATTTGCCGATGCTTGATAATTGGACTGAACCGATTTCGTGCTCTTTCAAATGAAAGGCCCTCTCATGGCCACTGCCGTTGCCCCTGCCAGCCCCACCAAGACCAAGCCCGGCTCGCCGAAGACGTTTGTGCTGGATACCAACATCCTGCTGCACAACCCCAACGCGATGTTCATGCTGGCCGACAACGAAGTCATCATCCCCTTCGACGTCCTCGAAGAACTCGATACCTTCAAAACGAACTCTGACGATCTGGGCCGCAGCGCCCGCACGGCCATTCGGCATCTCGATCAGCTCCGCGAACAGGGGAATCTGCACGACGGCATCCCGATCGCCCAGACCGGCGGCAGCGTCCGCGTCGTCATGGCCGGCGACATCACGCAGTGCCCGATGATGAACGTGAACTCGCCGGACAACCGCATCCTCTGCTCGGCCTACACGCTGATGCAGTCGGGCAAGCGCGTCGTCTTCATCACCAAGGACATCAACGCCCGCATCAAGGCCGACAGCATGGGCGTGGCCGCCGAAGACTTTGAAGCCACCAAGGTCGATTTCGACAAGCTTTACTCCGGCTGGCGCGAGATCGAAATCAAGCCCGAGCAGTTTGATACGCTCTACACCACCAAGCAGCTGATCCTCGACCTCGAAAAGCCCATGCTGGCCAACGAGTACGCCCTGCTGCGCGACGCCACGAACCACGAGCACACGGCCATCGCGCGCTACAAGGCGGACGTCGGCGCGCTCGTGCCGCTTCGGCCCCGCCGCGGCCCGGTGTTTGGGATCACCCATCGCAACCTCGAACAGCAGATGGCCCTGGACCTTCTGCTCGATGACAACGTGCGCCTGGTCAGCCTGATCGGCTCGGCCGGCACGGGGAAAACACTGCTGGCCCTCGCGGCCGGCATGCACAAGGTGCTGAACGAGCAGACCTATGTGAAGCTGCTCTGTGCTCGCCCGATCATGCCACTGGGCCGCGATATCGGTTACCTGCCCGGCGACAAGGACGAGAAGCTGCGCAACTGGATGCAGCCGATCTTCGACAACATGGGCTACCTGCTCAGCAACCGCACCGCCACCGACGCCCACGACGCCCCCGACAAGGCCAAGAGCCACGCCGCGCTGCAGAACGTCGAACAACGCATGCAGGCCCTCGTCGACGGCGGCCAGGTGGTGCTGGAACCGCTCACCTACATCCGTGGCCGAAGCATTCCGCACCAGTTCATGATCGTCGACGAAAGCCAGAACCTGACGCCGCACGAGGTGAAAACCATCGCCAGCCGTGTCGGCGAAGGCACCAAGCTCGTCCTGACCGGCGACGCAACCCAGATCGATAACCCGTACCTGGATTCCTCCAGCAA
>JAQGHK010000122.1 GCA_028288875.1 Phycisphaerales bacterium
ATTCTCACTGGCGCTCCTCACTGGCGTCATCACTTCAGCTGAATGTTGTCCTTCAGCAGCGCCGCGTTGATCGCCATGGCGACCTCGCTGCGGACGCAGGACCAGTCTTCGAAGCGGTTGGTCCAGCAGCGGACTTCGAACTTCATCCCCCCGCCGCTGAACTCGGTGAAATACGCCTGCGGCGCGGGGTAGGCGGCGACCAGCGGGTGGGCCTTGGCGGTGGCGATCAGCAGCTTGATCATCTGCTGCGGGTCGGTGCCGGGGGCGACGGTCAGCGGCAGCTCGATGCCGCGCTGGCGGTTGCTGAGCGTCCAGTTCACGACGCGGTCGGAAATCAGTCGGCCGTTGGGCACGATGATCTCGGCGGCGAGCGGCGTGCGGATGACGCTGGCGCGGATGCCGATGCGGCTGACGACGCCGGTGACGTTGTCAAGCTCGATCACGTCGCCGACCTGGACCGGGCGTTCGAACAGCAGGATCAGGCCGCTGACAAAGTTGTTCACGATGTTCTGCAGACCAAAACCCAGGCCGATCGAGAAGGCCGAGACGAGGATGGTGAGCTTCGTCGGATCGCCGTAGCCGAGCTTGACGATCGCCAGCGAAAAGCCGATGGCGAGGATCACGTAACGCAGCAGCGTGCTGATGGCGTACGGCATGCCGCGGGCGAGGTGCAGGCGCGGGTAGACGTCTTCATCGAGCAGGAAGGCGATGAACCGCGAGACGTAAATCGACGCGGCGACCGTGATGATGAACGAGATCACGCCGCCGACGGTGAGAAGCGTTTCAGCAGTGGCCGGCTGGGTGGCGGCGATCGCCGTTTCGGCAGTGCTGCGCGGCCAATTCCAGACCGTCGTCGAGGCAGCGATGAGCGGCTGGCGGATCGAAAGGGATTCGAGCGTGAAATAGCCCCACAGCCCGATCGCCAGCAGCACCAGCAGCACGTGCGTACGCTTCAGCAAAAGCGGCCGATGCCGCTGCACCATGCCGAGCGTGCTGATCGGCTTGAGGTGGCTAGCGCCGAGCAGCAAAGCGTCGACGACAAAGACGCTGGTATCGAGCAGGACGCCGAGGTACGCGCTGGTGAGCAGCGCGTTGCCGATCAGCCGGGCGACGCTGACGAAGCCAAAGATGTTCGCGACGCTCGCGACAACGGTGACGGCCAGGCCGAACCGTGCGCCGATGACCGCCGCCTTGCGCAACGGCGGCCGCTGCGGATCGCCGGGCACGCCTTTGCCGGTGCGGAGGAACCAGAGGAAGAAGACGGTCGCCCCGCCCATCTGCACGAGGAACAGCCCGCGGTACACGATCGGCAGCGCCGCTACAACCGACAGCAGCAGATTGACGAAGATCGCCCCGGCCAGCCCGTACAGCAGCGGGCGGAGTGAGCGCTCGATCAAGGGCCGAAGCACCATGATCGTGGGCAGCAGCGCCGCGGTGCCGAGGATGCCCCAGAAGAGGCGCGGCGCGGAGATGTAGATCCAGGGCGTGAGGATCATTGATGCTGTGAGGGCGGTCGCGATAGGCGTCTGGAACACGCGCGTCGCGGCGAGCAGCGACGGGTCATTCGCCGTCCACTGGCGCGTCTGGCGTCGTAGCCAGACCAGCACGGCCGCCAGCGCCAGCACGCCCGCGCCATGCAGCAGCATCTGCGTGCGGTGGGTCTGCAGGTAATTGATCAGCAGCCGCCACTGGTTGCCGAAGGAATTCCGCCCCTGCTCGGCGACGTTCGCCTGGGCGGACGGGTTCAGAAGCGCGTTCCACAGCGGCGGGCTGTCCTGCTGGAGCAGCTTGTCGCGCGCCCGCGTCTCGGCCTCATTTAAAGCGGCCAGCGAGTCGCGCACGCGGATCTGCTGATTCCGCATCGTGATCTGGAGATTATTGAGCCGGTCATGTTCCCAGTTGAGATTGTCCTGCAGGAGGCCGATCGGTTCGATCAGTTGGTCAATCCGGCTGATCGCCTTTTCGACGTCTTCGGGGTTCGAAGAAATCGCCTTGGCGGTATCGCGGCGGGTCTGCCAGAGGGTTTGCAGGTCGTCGAGCTTGTGCTGGCCGTCGCTCAGCACTTCGTCACGCCGGCTGAGATCCCCCAGCCAACCCGACAGGGACCGCTCCGGCTCGGCCCAGGCGGCTTCAAGGGACCGCAGGGTTTCCAGCGACGGCGCGGACGCCAGCAGCCGGCTGTTTTCGTCCAGTTGCGACCCGATCTGGTCCATCAGCACCGGCAGGCCGTGATCGACTTCGCTGGTGATGTTGCTGGCGGAAAAACGGGTTTGGATGGTGCGGATGGTGTTGGCGGCGTCGTCGGCGCTGCCGGAAATATCGTTCAGCAGGCCATTCAGGCGGGCGACTTCGGCCCGGCGTTTATCGGATTCTTTCTTTTCCGCCTCATTCTGACGCCCCGCCCGCGTGCTGGGCCGGCTGGCGGGCTGGGTGGACTGCGTCGTCGCCGGGCCCGCCGCCTGCGTGGTTGTGGCCTGCGTTGTTGTGGCCTGGGTGGCCGTATTTTGCGTGGAAGCCGGCGCAGTCGCGGCCGTTTGGGCCGAGGCCGTCGAGATCAGAATCGCCCACACCACCAGCGTCGCGAACAGCCTGCGCATAGTCCGACCAAGCTACTCCGCCCCTTCCACGTTGCAAGCCGTGGCCAACGGCGACATTTTCAGGTAAGGTATTCGGCTCGCCCCGGGGCGTAGCTCAGCTTGGTAGAGCGCCTGGTTTGGGACCAGGAAGTCGCAGGTTCGAATCCTGTCGCCCCGATTTTGAAAAGAAAGCCCTCTGGCGTCACCGCCAGAGGGCTTTTTCTTTTTAAGCGGAAAGTTAGGTCCAAGCGAGGACGCGGAAAAGCCCCTGGCGATATTTGATTCGTTGCGGCATTTCCAGCAGGCGATCGCGGTAAACGCTCAGCACCAGCCCGATGCCGAACAAGGCCGCCCCGCCGATGGCGACATACGCACCCACCGCAAGCTGCTCCTTCATTCCCACGAATACCGACACGACAAGGATGACGAGATGGCAGGTCAGCAACCCGCCGCCGATTAAGGTCGTGGCGCGGACGCGGGACATCAGCCCGGTGAGGAACATCAGCACGGCGATCGTGATGAGAGCTAACTCATCGACAAACGACACCTGGAAACCGAAGCGATTGACGATCGCGAACATTGCCGGCGGCAGGCCAGCCATCAGGGCGCCCGTTAGCAGGCAGAAGCCCACGCCGTCGCTCTTGCCGTTCTGCTCGCGATACCAGACCACGTAGCCTGCCACCAGCAGCCCCAGGCCCGCGATAACGCTGAGCATCTCCAGCTTCCGCGGCAGACTGAGCGTCGAATAATGCGCGAGGGCGAGCAGGCTTAACGCGACCTGACTGATCGTCAGGGCGAGATACCACCGCCGCGTTCCCTTGGCCGACGTCAGTGCTGCGATCAGGGCGATCCCGCTGAGAATTGCCGGCGTCGGCAGCATGGAAAGATCCATGTGCCCGACGGCCAGCCGGCTCAGGCTCATCAGCATCACGGCCACCATCGGCAATGAAACCAATGCATTCGCACAGACGAACAGCGCGTTCGCCTTGTCGTCTTTGCCGCGGCTTTCGGCACCGACGAAGCGATAAGCGATCAGCCCCGCCACGCCCGCGACGGCGATCGCAATGTTGTAAGATTGAAGCGGAAGCGCCCAGAACCCGAGAAGCTGGTAGATCATCCCGCACACCATCGCGGCGGCAAAATACACATTGAACTTGCCGCGACTGGTCGCTGCCGAGATGGCGAAGAAGACCGCGCCTTCCAAGGCGAACGCGGCCAACCACAGGTCTGTCGCCTGGCCGGCCATCGGGCTGATCCACTGGGACCCGCTGGCGATCAGGGAGGAGAACGTCAGGACCGTCGCCGAGGCACCCGCGATGATCGGCAGTGCGCGCTTCGCGGGACCATCCTTGTGGAAGATCGACGCGAGCAGATAGATCATCGGGACAGCCATCAGCACCGTCGCCTCGGCGGGCCACGTGTTGAGGCCAATGAGCGTGAGCAGACCCGCCGCGCCGGTGAACGTCGCCACCGCCGCTGCGAAGTGGTAGGCGACACTGAGCCCCTCGCCGGTTCGGGCGTTCAGAGACGCCGCGATTCGACAGCTGACCGCGGCCAAGGCAATCACGCCGACATAGTTCCAAGTCACGGAGAAGTTCAAGATCGCGGGCACACCGGGAAGCACCGTGCGGGCCTGCGGAATTACGCCCATCGCCACCGCGATGGTCATGACGCCGATGCCCAAGAAGGCGAATGGCCCGGCAAGCGGCTGGCGATGATCCGCCGTATTCTTCGAGAGCAGCGAAGCGGCAATGTTCATCGCCAGCGATGTGAGCGCCAGCGTTGATAGCAGCACCGGCAGATGATTCGTTAAGTGGGCGATCTGAACGCCCAGCAGTTCTGCCCAGAGCAGACAGGCGCCCGCCAGATACCCGTAGATCGCACTCCGGCGGACGACCAGCGACGAGTACACACAGGCATATCCGCCGGCCAAGACCAAGGCCAGCGCCAAGTAAGCGTTGCTCGGCAATGCCGCGATGTGATGCAACCCGTATCCGAAATTGGGCATCCAGGTTGCGATCTGCGAGCCCAGCAGCAGGATCAGGCCGAGGCCGATCATTCCGTGCGCGGACCAAAAACACGCAAGCCCAAACCGCTTGCGGGAAAACGGACCCTCATCGTCGGCGAAGGCGCGCTCGGCGTGGAGGCTGATCAACCCGAGGGTGACCAGCAGCGTGGCCGGTGCCGAAATCTCAACCACGCGGTGCAGGTCCGCCAGCGCCAGCATGCCAGTCATGGCGATGCCGCCGAACAACACGTAAACGAACAATGGGTCTTCAAGCACAAAGGCCGCGATCCCGTAAAGCACACAGCACACCATCGCGGCGACCCAGAGATGGCCATCGAGCGTGACCAGGTGATTAGCGTTGTAGAACCATAGATTCAGCGGCATGACCAGACAGCCGAGCAGCGCCATCGCACGGCCCGGAAGAGAATGGCGCGTCCATCGGATCATCGCGATGCCGCCAGCGAGCATGGCGAGCGTGCCCGCGCCCATCGCCGAGGCAACCACCATCGCGTTTTTGAACACCCCAAGACTCGACAGGAAGATCACAAGTCCGACGGCCAGCAAAACACCGCCGCTGCCGAGCAGCCATCGAATGCTTTGCGGATCCAGCAGAATCTCAAACAGGTTTCGACGCCCCGGCTCATGACGCGCGGCCTCGGGAACTGACTCCGCAGCGCCTTCGCGTTTAAGTTCTGCCTCCATCGCTTCCAGTCGAGTGCTCAGTGCCTTCGCGCACTGCTCGCATGTGCTGGCGGCCATCCCGCCGAAGCGGCGGCTTCCGAGAAAATGGATCGCGAAATCCAGGTACCGCAGTCGATCCGCGCGGGCGCCCGTCGGGCCGCCACACGTCGCGCAGAATTTCTGCTCGGCGCGGGCCGGACGCTCACATTGCCGGCAATGCGAGCGGGATCGCAATCCGCTTCCGGCCGGCGGCTGTAGACCCTGCCGCATCTGCTCAGACCAGTGCAGCCGCGTCGCCGTGAGCGTTTCCGTCAGGCACTGATAATCCGTCGCGCTCAGCAGGTCTTGGGCGTGCAGATCGGCATACTGCTCCCCCGCGATCTGGCTGGCCCGAAACAGGTCCTGCCATTCCGGCGAGGCATGGCATTGGCCACACACCGCGCCAGGCTGCATGCACGTGGCGCCGCAAACGGCACATTTTAAGTCCGACATGAGAGTCTCCTTTTGTCTTACGCGTTGACTGAGTTATGGCTTCGGTTTCGACGAGCGATCGCTCTCCGCTTCCAGCGCTTTGAGCAGCAGATCAATGGCATGATCGAACTGGTCCCGCGCCGAGACCGAGTGCACGGCGCGCCAGTCTTCCAGCTGGGCGGCCGTTAGTTCGCCTTGGTCGTTCGGATTCGGGGTAAGGCGGGAATAACGCTCGAGGGCCGCGCGCCACGCGGCGTACCCGTGAATCAGCATCAGGAAGGTGTGGTACCACCGGACCCTACTGTCGCGGCTGAGCCCGGCCTGGCGGAGCGCATCGAGCGACTCCGACATCAGCGGATAAAACGCCCGCGGCCGATTCGGCCGGTTCGCGACCACCTCAAAAATACGCGGATGCTCGTCCGCCCAAGTATGAATGGCCGCGACGAGTCGCCGAATACGGCTTCGCCACGAGCCGGGCTTCACCCCGGTGAGCAAGTCGCCGAGCGCCCGTTCCGCGATCGCATCAAGAATGGCATCGCGATCGCGGAAGTGGTTATAGATGGCCATCGCCGCCACCCCCATCTCCGCCCCCAGACGCCGCATGGTGAGCGCCTCCAGGCCCTCGCTGTCGATGATCTTGCACGCCGCATCGACGACTAGTGCTGGCGTGATTCCCTTGCGTACTTGCTTGGCCATAGCGATCTCCACGGACGGAAGTGTACAACGTACATTTACACTGTAAACATTAATCGCGAGAGCGTCAACTGTTTTCTTTATTAAGACCCTTCGATGGACCAGGTCTCAGGTTAAGGTCGCGGCGCACGACAAGATCGACCAGAGGGACAATGGCCAAACCGAACAGAGACAATCGCAACCGCCCGAATGAACGCCGGCCGGGCCCACCGACGGGTGCGCCGTCTGCACAGGCGCATCGCCCGGCGATCAAGAGCCGCTACGACGCGCCCGGCGATGAGCCGATGGCCACAGCCTTGCGACTGACGCTGCAGGAGCCTTTTCACATCGAGCGAGAACTGGTCCACCGGCTGGAACGCCGCGACGTTAACGTAAAGGAAGCTTTCACCCTCCGCGACGCCTCCGGCAGCTACTTCCGCGCCAGCCTGCGTGACCTCAATCCTGACGGCGGACTGGCCGTGCCATACGAGCGTATGGAGCGATCGCCTGAACCGACGATCGACATCACGCTCGCCTGTTCTGTGCTCGCGCGGCAGCGCATGATCTTCGTCATGCAGAAGGCCACGGAACTGGGTGTGACGCGCGTCGTCCCCCTGCTCACTGACCACTCTGTGCCGCCCGGCGGCCTGGAGCACGAACGCGCCAACTCATGGCCGGCACAGGTCGTCCGCGCCGCGAAACAGTGCCGTCGCGCCTCATTGCCGGCGGTGCTGCCGCCCGTGACGCTCGACGCGTTTCTTGAATCGGCCGCGTTCACAAACGCGGACGAATGCGTGATGCTGGACGACCGCAGCGATCCGGCCCCCGCACCAGCGGAACCGCCGAAGCGCGTCGTGCTGTTTGTCGGCCCGGAAGGCGGCTTCTCCGACGCCGAGCGTGCCAGACTTACAGGCAAGGCCCGGCCGTGGATGCTCGGCGGCCGCATCCTCCGCGCTGAAACGGCCGTCCTCGTAGGACTGACCGCCGTTCAGATGACTTGGGGCGATTTCGTTCGATAAGCGGGCCGAACCGCGACAGTGATTCTTCACCACGCGGCTATTTGGGGTCGCCGTTCCATGTCCAGCCCGGGTGCTTCACCCATTTGAGCGCCTCGGCAACGCTAAGCCCTCGCTTGGCAATCTCGCGATTCGCATTGCATCGCTCGCGGAAGACCGCCAGCTCATTCGGAAGAATCGGCGCACGATTGGTGTACGGCACCTTCATGCCCACCAGCATCGTTAGAAAACCTTCGATGCCGAACTGCGTTTTGCCGCCAAACGTGCTGTTGAGCAGATGTCGGCACAGGCCGCTCGGGCCGTTTTCGGTGTAGAAATCGATCAGCGGCTGAACGCTTGAGACGCCTGTTTCATTACAGCAAGTCGTCCAGAACGGGTTCTGAAGCCGGGTATTGAAGCGGTAATGCACCGCCAGGAAATCGCGGATGTGATCCCAGGATTCGCTGAAGATCTGATTGAAGAGCCCGATCATCGCCGGCGACGGCTGCAGCTGAGCATGGGCCAGCATCGTACACATCGTCTGGATCTGCGAGGCGGTCACCATCAGCGCGGTCGCTTCGAGCGGTTCAACAAACCCGCACGCATTCCCGATGCCAATGACGTTCTTCACCCAACTATGCGACAGCCGGCCGGAACGAAACTTGATCGCGTGCTCCCACGGTGTGGCCTTGGGGTTCTTCCGCAAAAACTCGGCGCGCGCTTCGTCATCAGTAAGGAAACGGGAGGAATAAACGTAACCCCGATTGACGCTATGCTCATGATCAATTTGCCAGCACCACCCCGCGTCCATCGTCTCGGCTACCGTGTACGGATAGATGAACTCGTTCGTGCGATCCCAACTGCCGACAATCGCCCGGTCGCAAAACAACGAGTCGCCGTACGACACGAACGGGGTCTGGAGCGCTTTGCCCAGCAATTCGGATTTAAACCCGCTGGCATCAATATAGAGGTCTGCCGTCATCTGCCGGCCGTCCATCAGAACGAGCGATCGCACGCCTTCGTCGCCGACATTGACGGCGGTAATCTTCGCGTCGGTGAACCGGATGCCGCGCTCGATCGCGATCGTTTCAAGCGCCTTGACGAGGTACGGGTTGAAAAGATGCAGCGCCCCGAAACCCGCGATCTGCGGCAACCCATCGGGGCCGGCAGCAAACGCCTTGCCCTGGGCCATTAGCGCGGTGTTGAGGTTGACCGAATCGAACTCTTCTTCGCAGTAATAGCCGTTCACGCGCGACAGATCGCCGTATTGCGCGTCGAGCTGAACTTCGAACGGATATTCAAAGTTCTCCCGCGGCCCCCACAGGAAATGGATGCCGGTCTTCCACGTCGGCTTGGCTAACGCATAGAACCGTTTTCGACTGATGCCCAAGTACTCGAACAGAAAGGCGGAAAACTGCGGCGTTGTACTTTCACCGACGCCGATGACGCCGATATCCGGGCTGCGAACGACGTCAACATCAAGCTGCGGGAGCATCCGTTTCAAAGCCAGCGCCGCCATGAGCCCCGCAGACCCTGCGCCGAACACCAAGACGTTCTTGATCAATTCCGCCTCCAGAATTCCGACTATTCGCTTCCGCCGCGCTAACAGATGTGCCAAGCGAAACGGCGCACAAGATGCGCGCCAGTCGGCCCGGGCGTTTCAATTATGACAGGAAAAAACTTCCCGGCGAGAGGCCCGCCGAAAATCATGGCAGGTCCGATAGCCGCGCGGCTATTGCAGGCCGGTCCGTGGCAGCAGCCCCTCGTTGCCGCGGCCCGTGATGGCGCGGTACAGCGCGGGCAGCACCACCAGCGTCAGCAGCGTGCTGGTGATCAGGCCGCCGATGACCACCGTCGCCAGCGGCTTTTGCACTTCGGCGCCGGTGCCTTGGGCGAACGCCATCGGCACGAAGCCGAGCGAAGCCACCAACGCCGTCATCAGCACTGGCCGCAGCCGTGTCAACGAGCCTCGGATAATGGCTTCGTCGCGTGGCACGCCTTCGCGGCGTAATTGGTTGATGAAGCTAATCATCACCAGTCCGTTGAGCACTGCGACGCCGGAGAGCGCGATAAAACCGACCGACGCCGAGATGGAAAACGGCATGTCGCGCAGCCATAACGCCAGGCTTCCGCCGGTCAGACCGAGCGGCACGGCACTGAACACAAGGAGCGCGTATCGCACCGATTTGAAGCTGCTGAACAGCAGCAGGAAAATCAGCAGAAAGCAGACCGGCACGACGATCGCCAGCCGCTCCTTCGCGGCCACCAGGTTCTCATACTGGCCGCCCCATTCCAGCCAACTGCCGGTCGGGAGCTTCACCTGTGTTACCTTCGCCTGCGCCTCGGCCACGAACGATCCCAAGTCTCGCCCGCGGACGTTGGCCTGCACGACCACGCGCCGTTTGCCGTTCTCACGGCTGATCTGATTGGTGCCTTCCGCGACTTCGATTTTCGCCACGCTGCCCAGCGGCACGAAGCCCATCTGCTGGCCATCGGCATCGTTGCTGACCAGTTGCGTGCCTTTGCCGCGATCGCGATCGGGCAACGGGATCGGAAGATTTTCGAGCTCGCCCAGGCGGTTGCGAATCTCATCCGGCATCCGCACGACCAGATCAAACCGGCGATCGCCCTCGAACACCAGCCCCGCTTCCCGGCCGCCCATCGCGATGGCGACAACATCCTGCACATCGGAAACATTCAGGCCATAGCGGCTAATCGCGTCACGATCGATATCGACCGTCAGCACCGGCAACCCGCTGGTTTGCTCCACCTTCACGTCGGCCGCGCCGGCGATCGATTGCATCGCCCGGGCGATGTCATTCGCGGTGGCCGTGAGCGCGTCGAAATCGTCGCCGTACACTTTCACGGCGACGTCGCCACGCACGCCGGCCACCAGTTCATTGAACCGCATCTGGATCGGCTGCGTGAATTCATAATTTTGGCCCGGCAGGTCTTGCACACAGAGCTCGATCAGTTTGATCAGCTTGCCCTTGTGGCCATCGAGTTTGACGGCGTGCTCTTCTTCGCCGCCTTCATCGTGCTCGTCCTCGTGTTTAGCCTGCTTGGCTAGCGCGGCTTCTTTTTGCTCGATCAATTCGTCCAGTTCGGCCTCACTGCGCCATGCTTCCCCCGGTTTGAAGATGACGAACGTATCCGACACGCTCGGCGGCATCGGGTCGGCCGCCAGTTCGGCGGTGCCGGTCTTGCTGAAGATGAACGCGACTTCCGGAATCGCCGAGACGGCACGCTCCAGCTCGAACTGCATCGCCTGCGATTGCGTCAGCGACGTGCTGGGAATCCGCATGGCCTGCAGGGCCAGATCCTTTTCGTCGAGCGTCGGAATGAACTCCTGGCCGAGCCGCGTGAACAGAAATGCCGACGCGGCGAACGCGACCACCGCACCGCCGATCACGCCGTAGCGAAACCGCAGCGAGGCGCGAAGCACGGGCGCGTACGCCGCTTTCGCCCAGCGGACGAAGAAGATTTCGGTCTCTTTCACGCGCCCCGTAATGACGATCGCCACGACGGCCGGGATAAACGTGAGCGACAGGATGAACGCGGCGACGAGCGCCAGGATGACCGTCACCGCCATCGGGTGAAACATCTTCCCCTCGACGCCGGTGAGCGCCAGGATCGGCAGGTACACGGTGATGATGATCGCCTGTCCGTACACCGACGGCTGGATCATTTCCCGCGCCGCCACGCGCACTTCCTCCAGCCGTTCCGATAGCGTCAGCGTGCGGCCGAGCGCGTGCTGCCGCTCTGCCAATCGGCGAAGGCAGTTTTCGACGATGATCACCGCGCCATCGACAATCAGGCCGAAATCGATCGC
>JAQGHK010000137.1 GCA_028288875.1 Phycisphaerales bacterium
CGGACAGGTATGACCACAAATGTTCGTCGCTGAAGTAGTCATGCACGCACAGCGACAATTCCCCGGCGGCCGCGCTCGCCTGCAGGAACTGAACCAGCTGGAAATCGTGATTGGCCCCCTGCGGGTCCATCACATCGTGGTGAACGTCGACCCTGAGCACGGAGTCCGGGAGTCCTCGAAGGGTCTGCGTCAAAATACGAAGAACGGCAAGCGGATCCATGGACGCTCGAAGGCTTTTTGCATGAAGCCCGACGACAAAGGGCCCTTTTGAGCGACGGCGGCCTCGGCGCAGGCGTGCAATGTCCACGACGTGTGGGTGCGGCAGCACGGTGACGCGCCTGCCCCACCGGCGTTCGATGTGGCGCGCTGCTCCCGGCGTCAACGTCACGACCGCGTCCGCTGCCGGGATCAGCACATCCAAGTGATCGGAATGCGGCTTGGGATCTGCCTGATGAGGGTTTCGCAGATCATGGACGGTGTAGACCAACGGCTTGCCAGCCGCGCGAAGCATCGCCACAAGAGCCGAGAGCTGAGCCGGGTCTTTGGCGTCGAAGCCAAAATGGATATGAAAGACGTCGAAGTCGTCAAGATGATCAGCAACCCAGGCCAGCTCCAGCATCGCGGGCGGCCACCACTGCGACGCGATCGCGCGACCCTCCACCCGCGGGTCCGGCAGACGCAAGACACGATCATTACCGTCGACGCCAGCCAGATGCCTCACATATACGTGACCAGCAGGTACGGACGCCACCCGCACCGTTCCAGTGGGCACCTTGCACCGCCTCTCAACGCAGGGACAATTTGGGCGTCCCCGCGCAGCGCAGGAGTAATCAGGCGCATCGCGGATCTTCTGGAACGGAGGCTCGCTGCCGGCTACGGCCCGTTGCTTTCTAGTTCGGCTAGCCATGCCGCCGCCGTTGCATCTGATGGTGCTCGCCAGTCGCCGCGCGGTGAAAGCGCTCCGCCCGCTGAGATTTTCGGGCCGTTGGGTAGCGCCGAGCGTTTGAACTGAGAGAGCTGGAAGAAGCGGTAGAGGAACTCCTGTAGCCAGGAGACAATGGTCGGCAGATCGTACGAATGCTGGGCTTCGTCGGGAAATCCGACAGGCCAGTTTCCTTCATCGGCATCGCGCCAGGCATGCCACGCCAAAAACGCGACCGTGGAAGGCGGCAGTCCGTAACGCAGCACGTGAAACAGGAAGAAATCGTGCAACTCGTAAGGCCCGATACGGTCTTCGGTGCTCTGGATGGCGCCGGTCTCCTCATCAGCTGGCACCAGCTCGGGCGAAATCTCGGTGCCGAGGATCGCCGTCAGCAGTTCGCTGGTCGTGTGATCGAACTGGCCTGAAGTCACCGTCCAACGAATCAAATACTGGATCAGCGTCTTGGGCACTCCGGAGTTCACGGCGTAATGACTCATCTGGTCACCGACGCCGTAGGTACACCATCCGAGGGCCAGCTCGCTCAGGTCTCCGGTTCCGACAACAAAACCGCCGCGCTGGTTGGCCAGCCGAAAAAGATAGTCGGTGCGAAGGCCCGCTTGCACGTTCTCGAAGGTCACGTCATAGACCGGCTCGCCGGTGGCCGCGGGATGCCCCATATCGGTAAGCATCTGTAGCGCGGCCGGCCGGATGTCGATCTCGGCTGCCTCGACACCGAGGGCCCGCATCAGCGCCCAGGCATTCGACTTGGTCGATTCCGAGGTGGCAAATCCCGGCATCGTGTAGCCCAAAATCGAAGAACGCGGCATTAGAAGGCGATCGCACGCCTTCGCGGCGACAATCAGTGCATGCGTCGAGTCCAGTCCGCCTGATACCCCGATCACCAACTTCGAACCGCCCGTCGCACGCATGCGCCGAGTGAGGGCATGGACCTGGATGTTGAAAGCCTCGTAACAGTCGAGGTCCAGACGTTCGGGTGTGTCAGGGACGAAAGGGAAGCGGCGCTGCTGCCGCTTGAGCCCCACGTCGCGCCCGTGCGGGTGATGCTCGAACGCAATCCGGCGGTATCGCCGTTCGGGCTGGCTTTCCAGCACGACACTGTCATTGAAAGTCGGCGTCCGCATCCGCTCCAGGCGCACGCGCGCCAGATCGACATCCGCAACCAGCAGCTGCGAACCTTCGGTGAACCGTTCGGACTCGGCGACCATGGTCCCCAGCTCGTGGATCGTGCTTTGGCCATCCCATCCGAGATCGGTGGTGCTTTCACCCGCGCCCGCGGCTGAGTAGACGTAGGCCGCTATCGCACGAGTGGATTGGGCAGCGGACAGGAAGGCGCGGTCGGCGGACTTACCGACCGTGATGTTGGACGCCGACAGATTGCACAGCAGCGTCGCACCGGCGAGCGCCGCGTAGGACGACGGGGGAATCGGCGCCCAGTAGTCCTCGCAGATATCGATACCGATCACAAGGTCAGGCAAGTCACTGGCGGCGAAGATGAGGTCCGTACCGAACGGTACGACCTGCCCTGCGACCGTGATCTCCTGGCCGGTGACGCCAGCGCCTGGGGCGAACCAGCGCTTCTCGTAATACTCGCGATAGTTGGGCAAGAAAGTCTTAGGGACGACGCCCAGAATCCGGCCGCGCGATATCGCCAACGCCGAGTTGTAGAGCCGGCCATTGCGGAGAACTGGCGCACCCACCAACAGCAACGGCCCGAGATCCGCGGTGGCGGCGCAGATCTCGGCCACTGCATGCTGCACAGCCGATACCAGAGCATCCTGCAACAGCAGGTCATCAATCGCATAAGACGAGACCCCCAGCTCCGGATAGACGACCACGTCTACGCCGTCGGCATGAGCCTGACGGGCTAGCGCGATCGTCGCTTGGGCGTTGGCCGCCGGATCCGCCGTCACGACCAGTGGGGTCGCTGCCCCCACTCGCACAAAACCATGACTATGGATCGCGCCAAATCCGCCGCAGCCCATGCCACCTCCTTTGCCGGCCGAGTTCACGTGTCCCCGCAGGCGGCGGTCAAGACGTCAACGAGATCGGAAAGTGCGGCCGCAGTGCTGGCTAGGCGTATGTCGCCGCGAGTTCCGGCGAACTCATACCGCTTCGTGCTTACTGCGGCGCTAGAGGCGATGGCGATGAAGACCTCACCGACGGGATGTCCGTCCTGTTCGCCAGGCCCGGCAACCCCGGTGGCGCCAATGCCATAGTCGGCATCCAACTTCTCACGGACCCGGCAGGCGAGCTGCTCCGCGATGACACTGTGGACCGGGCCATGCTCGGCCAAGGCTCGGTCGTCGACCCCGGCAATGCTGTGTTTCACGTCAGTGGCGTAGACGACCAGGCCCCCGCGAAAGGTCACGGTGGTCCCAGCCATCTCAGTCAGGAGCGCACTGATCAATCCACCGGTCAGCGATTCGGCCGCTGCCACCGTCTGGCCCAACGCCACCAGCCGTCCGTGAACCAGATCAGCGAACCGCCGACCCTCGTTTAACGCATCCCGCCAAGCCGGCTGGGACGGAGTGGCGCTCATGGGCGGGCTGAACGTAGGCAGCGCACGAGTTCTTCGCCGTAGGGCATACCGATGAAGATCAGAACGCTGCCCGTCACGGCAGCTATATAGCCGCGGCTCAAGGGACGACGTTTGCGCCGCAAGCGCCAATCTGCACGCTGCGGACTTCGCCCGGCGAGCGCTCGGAGTTGATCCCAGTTAAGCGTGGCCAGCGCTTGCCACGGCAACACTTCCAAGAACGCGTGGACGTGCTGCTCGGCCGGGAGAATCTGCCGCGGACTCTCGTAGGCGACGCGGACGTCTTTGACGGCCGTGGCGTGGTGTGTGACGGCCGCAGCGCCCATCAGGGCCAGCAAACCCGCGTTGGGTTCGAGAACCAGGGCCGCCGCGGCGGGAAGCCCAATCTCCGCCATCATCGCGCCGTGGATCAGTGACTCTCGGGTACCCGATGTCTCCTCGATGCGCGTCTTTTTATGCAGCCGCCAGTCGAGCAGTCCCGGCACGAACCAGAAGGGGAGCAGCACCTGCTGCAGGTAACGCCGCGTCGCATCATCCGCGTCAGTGCGCGAGTCGTCGCGGTCCATGGCCTTCGCGTACCCCGTGATCGACTTGACACACCGCTGCGGTGAGCAAGCCGTTGATGCCGACGACCGGACGACGCCAAGGTGGCGGGTCCTGACTACATCCTCAGAGCTCAGGGCAATGCTGTGACCCGGATGGTGGTCAATTCGGGATCGGCGGGGTCAGGTAAGACCATGCCGGCAGCGAGCCCAGTACGCAGGTATTCAACGATGCCGGCTGTGATGCGCTCGCCCGGGACAAGCGCGGGAATGCCAGGGGGATAGGGCGTTATCTGTTCCGCGGAGACCCGGCCGATCGCGTTGTCGAGTGACACGTCTTCATGGGGACCGAAGAACGCATCGCGCGGTAGCAGCACGGGTCCCACCTCCAGATCGTCGAATGAGGGAAGGGTTATCGCGGGTGGATGCTCCAGCTCGCTTGCCGCGGCGACGAGTGCGTCGAGTCCATCGAGCAGGCGGGTTACGCTGGCTTCGTCGTCGGCCATCGAGAGCGTGGCTTCGATGCGACGGTGATCAGACAGTCCAAAATCGATATTCCGGTGGGCGCGAACCCAGTCGGCGGCTTGATAGCCGGTGATGCCGAGGTCAGAGACATCGATGAGTACATGCATGAGGTCAAGATCGTGGCTGGCCTGCTCGTGCAGGAGCTCGTCGTGCAGCACCCGCAGGCCGGATCGTCGGTTGATCTGTTCCCGGGTGCGCTCGGTCAGCCGAAGTGCCACATCCAACAGTTGATGACCGTGTCGGACCATTTGGCGGCGCCAGCCATCCATCGCCGAGTAGATGAGCACGTTCGGGCTGGTGGTCATGAGAAGGTCGGCGCAGGCTGACAGGTGCTGAGGATCGACCAGATCGCCCTGGACGTGGAAGACCGATCCTTGCTCGAAACCGGCGCCCATCTTGTGGACGCTGACGACGCAGACATCAGCGCCCGCGTCCATGGCCCAGGTTGGCAGCGCCTCATGGAACGGCAGGTGTGCTCCCCATGCCTCGTCAACGATCAAGGGCTTGCCCCGTGCGTGGCAGACCTTAGCGATACCCACAAGATCGGCGCAGGTGCCGTAAGGGGTCGGGCTCACGATCAGCGCGCCGGCGGCGTCCGGATGCGCGACCCACGCTGCTTCGACGTCACCGGGGGCGGGTGGGTGCGCGAGATGTAGTTCTTCGTCATAGCGAGGCTTGATCCAGCGCGGTTCAACCCCAGAGAAGATGAGTCCAGCGACCGCAGATTTGTGGGCGTCTCGCGAGACCAGCAGTTCGCGTCGGCCGCCGGCGACCGCGAGCATGGCAGCTTTCACCGATAGCGAGCTGCCGCAGGTGGAAAAGAAGGCGTGCTCAGCCCCGACCGCCTCGGCCATCAGCTGTTCGGCACGCTTCAGATAACCGCCGGACGAGGATCGATCGTCAAGCCCCGCCGTAGCCAGCACGTCGGACCGAAAACTGTCGCTGCCCAAAATCTGCAACGTCCGTGGATCGGTCCCCCGTCCCTGCCGGTGTCCGGGTGGCGTGAATCCGTAGCGTCCTCGTCGGTGGTACTCCGCGACCGCCTCGAGCAGCGGCACCTCATCCTGATCCATCCCTGGGTATTACCGCCGTTGCCGCAATAGGACACCTCGTGAGACACCGCCGCTTCTCCCCGTTGCCCTTTCCGGGCCGGTTACATCTGCATGAATAATGCATTTCGAACGGGAATCGGTCTGCGAGATGTCGGCCTATCTATTACTCCCGCTGGCAGCACCGTTCTAGCGCATTGGATCGAGGAGCGAGATGCCGCTCTGGTCCAGCGGTGCACGGCCTGAACACCAGGGATCCGAGACGCTGCACCGGCTACTGGCCAAGTCTTTGGCTTCCGCCAATCGGGAGCGAATCGATGCGGGATCCTGGCCGTCGCCATCCTCCTGCCTTGTCGCAGGACTGTTGGCGCTCACCAATGAGTCCATCCGACGCACTCGTTGAACGCCGGCACCACGGCGCACGACTGTTTCAGTTTTCGTCTGGCGGGGACGGGCCGCGCAATCGATATGGATGGTGGTCCGGATGAAAGCTGTCACGTGGCATGGCAAGCATGACGTTCGCGTCGAGCAGGTGCCGGACCCGAAGATTGAGGAGCCGACGGACGCGATCATCCGCGTCACCACGACGAACATTTGCGGGTCGGATCTACACCTCTACGAGCCGTTAGCGGCCTTCATGGGGGTCGGTGACATCGTCGGTCACGAGACATT
>JAQGHK010000141.1 GCA_028288875.1 Phycisphaerales bacterium
GCCCTGCCGACGCTTTGGATCGTCGGCGATTCCACCGTGCACAACGGCAAGCCGGAGCAAGGCCTCTTCGGTTGGGGCGATTCGCTTGGCGAGTTGTTCGACCTAACGAAGATCAACGTCGTCAACCGCGCCCGCGGCGGGCGCAGCAGCCGCACATTCATCAGCGAAGGCCTGTGGGATAGCGTGATGGCCCCGGCACACAAGGGCGATTTTGTCCTCCTGCAATTCGGCCACAATGACTGGAGCCCGATCGATGAAAAGACCAAGTTCCGCGGGAGCCTGCGCGGCACCGGCGATGAAACGAAGGACGTTTTCAACGATCTGACGAACAAGCAGGAAACGGTGCACAGTTACGGCTGGTACATGCGGAAAATGATCGACGATGCCAAGGCGAAAGGGATGACGGCCATCGTTTGTTCGCCGGTGCCACGCCTGCCGTCGAAAGATGGTGCGCCGCCGACGAGTGAGGCGACCAGCTATCAGGAATGGGCCGAGGAAACGGCGAAGGCCGAGGGCGTGGCGTATGTGAATTTGTTCCAGTTTATCTGGAAGAAATGGGCGGGCCGGCCAGCGTCGGAGATTCGCAAGCAGTATTTCACGGATGCGGATAACACGCATACGAATGCGGTTGGGGCGAAGGTGAATGCGGCGTGTGTGGTGGAAGGGCTGAAGGCGCTGAAGGATGATCCGCTGGCGGCGTATTTGAAGTAGGGGGAATGCCCTGCGTGTTTCCTCGCCCGATGTGGCCGGAAGGTGCCCTAGGCACGCGGGCAGGTAAGGGCTTCGACCGATCGGCTACGAACGTGATGCGTGCTAAAATCGATGAAGTCTTTCGTCGGAAGCCCTCACCCTAACCCTCTCCCGGCAATACCGGGAGAGGGGATAAGAGGGCGGGCGTCGGAGTGCGTTTTGTGACGCGAAAACAGGGCGATTTAAGCGACGACCAGCTGCGGGCCGTTCGTGCCGGTTTCGCGGCTGGCGATGCTGGTGAACGCGCTGGTGCTAGCCGTGCCGGCGAGGCTGAGCGTGATGCTCGTCTTGCCGGCGGCTTTGGCGGCCTTCACGTAGGCGCTGATGTCGATCTCGATCCACGTGCCGGCCACGCTGTTCACGATGGCCGTGCCCAGCGTGCTGCCGGCGACGGGCTTGTTGGCCCAGGTGGTGCCGGTTTCGCTCAGCGTGCCGCTGCTCACGCCGGCGACGGCGATCTGCACACTGTCGGCCGTGTTCAGGTTCGCGAACAGGCGCAATTTTGCGGTGTTTACGGTGCTGAGCGTGCTGATGTCGAAGGTGAGGTACGCCTGGCGGTTGTAGCCGGCGCTGCTCTTTTTGACCTGCAGGGTGGGGGCCGTGCCGTTGTTGGTGGTCGTGGCACTATCGGTCACATAGGTGTCGGCCGAGGCGAGCAACGTCGCGCCGCTGCTGACTGCGGGCTGCGTGGTGACGGCGCTGACATTGCTGGCGGCCGAGTCCGTGCTGCCGGTGGCGACGACGCGGTAGTTGTACGCCGTATTCGCCGACACAGTGCTGTCGGTGTACGACGTGCTGCCCGCGGCGATGGTCGTTAGCGCGGCCCACACGCCGCCGGTCTGGCGCTCGATGCGGTAGCCGGTTTCGTTGGTCGCATTGTCGGCCCAGGTCAGGCCGACGCTGGTCGGGCTGTTGCTGGACGCGATTAGGTTCGTCGGCGTCGCCGGGGCCGTATTCGTCGGCGGGGTGACGGTGCTAGAGCCGGTCGCGCCGTAGCCACGATAATTCGCGGTGGCGGCGGTCGTCTGGCTGTGGCCGCACGTGGCCAGGCCGACGTAAACGTTCGCGCCCAGGCTCATCGTGACGCTGCCGAACGCCGTCCAGTTCACGCCGTCACTGCTGACGTAGGTGTTGAACGTGTTGCCGACGCGCTGGAGGCGCAGGTACTGATTAGTCACATCGGCCGCGCCGGTGCCGGTGGCGGTGGTAGTCCCGCCGGTGCTGCTGCGATACGTGAGGCGCAGGCCCTTGATCTGGGCCTTTACGTTTATGTTGCGGCTGTTGGCGGCGAGGCTTTCGCGCACCATTAGGCCGGCCATCGTGGACGGATCAACATTGCTTAGCCCGGTGATGCGGACGGCCACATCAAAGTCGCCGCTCTTCTGTTCGTACTGGAAGTTAAAGCTGTCGCTCGTGCCGTAGATATCGACGCCGCCGACGCTGACGTCGTAATCCTTCCCGGCGGTGACGGTCGTCACTGTGCCGGCCGGCGTGGGGCTGCCGATGTTGGTGCTGGTGAGCACCGTCGTCGTCGGCGGCGGGGTGGTGGCGTTAGGCGTGGTGACGGTCGATTCATTGCTGGTGGCGCTGTCGCCGGCGGCGTTGATGGCGATCACGCGATAGGTGTAAACCGTCGAGCCGGCCGTGGTGTTCTCGGTGAACGTGAGAACGTTCGAACCGACCGTGCCGACGCTGGCGTACGTGCCGCCGCTGAGCTTGCGCTCGATGCGGAAGCCGCTTTCGTTCGTGGCGTTGTCGGCCCAGGTGATCGTCACGCTTGTAGCGCTGTTGGCCGTCGCGACGACATTGCTGGCCGCGGCGGGCGTGGTGATCGTGCCGCTGCCGGCGGTGGCTGTGGCGACGCTGCTCTGGGCTGATTCGCCGCCCTGGTAGGCGACGGCGGTAACGGTGTACTGGTACGACTGGCCGCTGGTGGTGCTGGTATCGCTGAAGCTGGTGCCGGTGACATTGCCGACCTTCACGAACGTGCTATCTCCGACGAGGCGGCGATAAACGTTGTAGCTGGTGATGTCGTTGGCGGTGTTGGCCTTCCACGTCACGGCCACGCCGTCAGCCGTGCCGGCGGCGGCGACGGTCTGCACCGTTTGCGGCGCGCTCACAGGCTTCACGTTTGTGATGAGCAGGATATTGTCCTGATAGTCGTAGTTCGCCCACGACACCTTCACGTAATCCTGCGCGGCGATGTACGTATCGGGGATGATGTTGCCCTTGGCGTCTTTGGCGACATAAAAGCGCCAGCCGTGGCCGGGGTTGGCGGCGTCGTTCGGGGTGTTGAGCGCGTCCTGGCTGTAGGTGCCGTTGTAGCTGTCGATGTTGAAGCCGAACGCCTGTGTGCCGGGGATGAAGCTGCCGATGGCCGGCGCGGTGGCGCTGCCGTTGAGGCGCGGCAGAACACTCTGGCTGTCGACCTGGCTGTGGGTGACGACGGCGTTGAGCGTCGGCTTGCCCTTGGCGGTGTTGATCTTCGTCGGGTCGTACCACCAGACACTGCTGTTGGTCGTCCAATCGACGTTGTACTGCTGGTGATAAGTCGCCAGCATGCGAACGGTAACAGGCAGGCCGGTATCGGCGCGGCCCCAGAGTTCGCTGAGCACTTCGTCGCCGCTGGCGGTGGCTACGCCTTTAGTGTTGATCGGGCTGGTTTTCGTGCTGATCGTCGTGCCGTAACCGAAGGCTTCGACGACGAGCTCGGCCGTCGGTTCGGCGCTGGTGCCGTTGGGCTGGTTTTCGCTGTAGCTCTGCCAGATACCGCTGAGATTGACTGTTTTTACGGGCTCGTCCGCGTCATCACTCGTGATGGTGAGCGTGGCTTTGCGGAGTTTGTTGCCAAGGCTGCTGCTGTCACTGAAGACGAACTGCACCTTCACGTCGGTGTACGCGCCGGGGGCGATGGTCTGTGCGCCGCCGCCGGAAACGATGACGAAATCGGCATTGCTCAGCACCATGCTGGCGATGTTCAGCGGCTGGCTGCCGGTGTTGCGGACGCGCAGCGTGCTGATGTCGTGGAACTGGTTGGGCAAGTTGGCGTCGAGACGTTGGACACGGCTCATCACCAACTGGTCGGCGGCGGGGGCGTTGTCCAGATTTTCCAGACCAAGTTCCGCGCCGGCGGCCGCCGGTTGCACGTTGCGCACGATGCCGACGATGTCGTTCTGGTCGAAGGTGACGTTGTATTCTTCGAACGTCACGATGTAGCTGTTGGCGACGATATTGCCGTCGGAATCGCGCAGTTTATAGAAGCGAACCTTCTTCTGCTTGGCCGAGTTGGTTTCCCAACTGCTGTTGAGGATGTCTTCGCTGTAAACACTGCGATTGAGGGGCTTGGCGGCGCTGCCGAGCGTAAAATTGCCGTACAGGCCGAAGCTATTGGTGCCGGGGTCGAAGGTGAGGGTGCCATCATCGAGCGGCGAAAGGCTCTGCGCCTGCGCCGCCGTGACGCCGCCGACGAGGTTGGTCGTCTGCGGATTGCCGGCTTCGTACCAGCCAATGGTGGTCTTGGAAATCTGGTTGGCGAACACGCCCATCAGATCGATGGAGACGGGGCCGCTACCGGCCTTCACCAACCGAGGCATGGTGACTTCGTCCGCGCTCGGCAGGGTGCTGTCGAACGCGTTGTTGTTCGGATCGCCCTGGCCGACGTTGGTCGTGAAGCCGTAGGTATCGATGATGCGCTGCAGGCTCGGCTCAAACGTGCCGCCCGCGCCGGCCAGGCCGAGGCCGCGAAGGGCGACGGTGGATGCGCCGTTGGCAACGGCCGGGTCGTTCGTGGTGAACGTGAGCGTGGCGTTGCGGATCGCGCTGCTGTTGGTGGCGGTGAACTTCACATAGAAGTCGTAGCGCTGGCCGCTCTTGAGCGTGATGGGGCTGGTGAGCGGATTGCTGAGCGCGAACTCGCCGGCGTTGGCGCCGGTGATCGTGGCGCCGCTGATGATCAGGTCGTTATCGCCGGTGTTGGTGATGCGCAGCGTCTGGGCCGCGCTGCTGCCGCTGGTGGTCAGATCCGAAAGCGCGATCTGCGGCCGGCTGAGGGTGGCGACGGGCACGTAGGCCGTCACGCCGGCGTCGATGGCGAAGCTGTCGAACGTGGCGGTGATCGGGCCGTGCTTGTCGCTGACGAGCACGCCGGTCTTGGCGGCGCTGCTGAAGAACGCGGATTTGCTGGCGCTTGGAACCGTCAGCGTGGTCGCCAGCTTCGTGTAGCTCTTACCGTTGATTGCGAAGCGCGCGCTCACTTGGCCGGTGACGGCATCGCCGATGAGCTGCAGATCCAGCGAGGTGATCGCGCTGAACTTGCCAATGTTCGTGTAGGTGCTGCTGACGGCCGTGACGGATTGGCCGTTGACGGTGGCGCTGAACTGCAGGAAATCGCCGGTATCCGTGTGGATGGCGGTGAGCTTGATCGCGTTGTTCTGATCCGGGCCGAAGTAGATGCCGGCCACGTCGCTGCTGTGCAGAAGATTGCTGAGCGGCCCGATCAGGCGGCTGGTGATCGTGAAGCCGCGCGTCGTGCCATCAAAAGCGGTTTCCAGCGCGGCAGTTGGTTTGCTTGTGGAGTAGTCGGCCGTCAGAGCAAGTGTGCCCTTGGCGGTGTTGATATCCAGCTGACCGGCGGTGCCGCCCTGGGTGCCGGTGAAGCCGGTGCCTTGGCCGTCTTTGTCGACTGTGGTGCCTGCGACGGCGTTGGCAAAATCCAGCCGGAACGGCAGCGACACCGTCGCGGCCATCAGCCGGCGGGATTCCAACTCCTGCATTTGAGAGAGGTTATCGTTAGACACAGACGGACGAACGGCAGCACGCGACACGGGGTAACTCCTTCAGCTTCGATAGACACCCGTGTCGCTGGCTGGCTAGAAATTGTTTGCCGGCCGCAGAACACGAATGTACCATCTAGAGTCGTCGCGGCGGGCGACGGATTGCACACCGCTTTTTGTTCCATCGGTTCGGTGGCAGCGTGAATTAAGACTTCTATGAACGTTGTGCTCATCATGGTCCGGGAAAACGGTGAACGGCGAAGCTTCGCCGTCACGCGCGATACGACGGTCATCGGCCGCAGCGAAAGCGCCGATTTTCGTATCCCCCTTACCGACGTCTCGCGAAAGCATTGCCGTCTGATAAAGGACGGCAATGTGCTGTTGCTGGAAGACTTAGGCAGCAGCAACGGGACCATGCGGAACGGCGAGAAGGTCAAGGAAATGGAACTGTCCGCCGGCGACAGTGTGCAGATTGGCCCGGTGAAATTCATCATCCAGATCGATGGCGAACCGGCCGAGGATGATGCCACCGAGGCCCGCCGCATGCGCAGCGCCAGCCCGTCGGCCTCGATCAGCAACGGCAAAACGCTCAGCCCGCCGCCCGAGCGGCCGCCCAGCTTTGACAGCAGCACCTTTGCGGTCACCGCCACTGAAGATAGCGGCATCGAACTCGAGCCGCCGGGCCGATAACACGGCGGCTAGTCCCTTCGCCGATATTGTCTGAGGAAACCTTCATCGACCGCTCATTCCCGGCGCCTATGATGGCTGCACGAAAGGGAATGAATGCCGCCACTCTCCGCCGAGTCTGTTCTGAGCCCGTTGCGTTGGCGCTACGCCACGAAGCAGTTTGATGCCACGAAGAAGATCACGGACGCCGACTTTGCCGCCCTGGCCGAGTCGCTTCGCCTCTCACCCAGCAGCTTCGGCCTTCAGCCGTGGAAGTTTTACGTCGTCACCACGCAGTCCATTAAAGAGGAGTTGTTTCCGCTCGCCTGGAAGCAGAACCAGATCAAAGACTGCTCTCACCTGATCGTGCTGACCGCCCGCCGCCGACTGGACCCGGCCTATGTCGATCATTTTGTCGATACCATCGTCCAGACCCGCGGCACGCCGATCGAAAAACTCAAAGGCCTGCACGACATGCTGCTGGGCTTCGCCGAGGCCAACCCGGAAAAGCTCGCCTGGGCCGCCAACCAGGTGTACATCGCGCTCGGCTTCCTGATGCAGACCGCCGCCATGATGGGCATCGATGCCTGCCCGATGGAAGGCATCGACAAGACCGCGTTCGATCGCGTGTTGAAAGTCGATCCGGATTACACCATGGTCGTCGCCTGCCCCGTCGGCTACCGGGTGGCCGATGACCGCTTTGCCACGATGCCCAAGGTGCGGTTCTGCAACGAAGAACTGTTTGTCAATCTCTAAGCCGTCAGAGGTCTGAGTCTCAAGAATCAGTTTGGAAGGAATTTCATGGAAAACAACACGCTCTCTCGTCGTCACGCCTTCAAAATCGTCGGCCTCACCGGCGCGGCCGTCGCCCTGCGCGGCACCGCCGTCTATGCCGAGGAGGCCGCCGCCACGCCGCCGGCCACGCAAGGCGCAGGCTTTTACCGCACGATGGTCGGCGAGTTTGAAGTCACGATCGTTAGCGACGGATTCTTCCCATTCGGCGCGCCATTCCCCACGTTCGGCGCGAACGCCACGCAGGCCGAGGTGGAACAGGTATTGAAGGACGCCTTCCTCGATCCTGCAAAACTGGCCGGCCAAGTGAACACGCTGATCGTCCGCAAAGCCGGCGGGCCGGTGATGGTGATCGACACCGGCTGCGGCGGTAATTTCGGCCCGACGGCCGGCTTTTCGGTGAAGAATCTCGCCGTCGCCGGCGTGAAGCCCGCCGACGTGCAATCGGTGCTGCTCACTCACCTCCATCCCGACCACGCCGGCGGCGTCGCCGGCCCGGACGGCAAGGCCGTCTTCGCCAACGCCAAGCACTACACGCACAAGATCGAGAAAGATTTCTGGACCTCCGCCACGCCCGATTTCAGCAAGAGCGGCGTGCCTGAAGCGATGCAGCCGGTGATGATCGGCGCCGCCGGTAAGGCGATCGCCGGTGCCGGTAGTTCGCTCACTACCTTTGACGGCGAAACCAGCGAAATTGCCCCCGGCATCACCGCCGTCCTCACCGGCGGCCACACGCCCGGCCATTGCGCCGTGAAGATCGAATCCAACGGCGAATCCCTGCTGTATGTCACGGATCTGATCGTCCAGTCCGTCATTGTCCCCGCACACCCGGAGTGGTTTGTCGGCTTTGATACTGATCGTGAGAAGACAGTCGAAGTCCGCAAAGCCCTCTTCGCCAAACTGGCCGAGGAAAAGACGCTGATCTGCGGCTCGCACTTACCGTTCCCATCGCTGGGCCATCTGAAAAAGGCCGGCACCGGTTATGAATTCGTCCCCTCGCCCTGGCGCTGGGCCTAGCGTAGGGATGACCACAAACCACGTGTAGCCGGTGAGCATGCTCGCCGTTCTTCACGCGGAATTGCGGGGCCTCTTGCACGACTTCCTGCAACCGACGTTTACTAAAACCAGCGACACCGGCGGTGCTACGATCACTGCTTAATCGGAGCTTTCTATGGATCTGCAACTCAAAGGCAAGACCGCCCTCGTCACCGGCAGCACCGCCGGCATTGGCTTGGCGATCGCCACCAGTTTGGCGGGCGAAGGGGCGACGGTTTACATCAACGGCCGAAAGACTGAGCGCGTAGACGCGGCGATCGCCGAGATCAAAAAGACGCATCCGAAGGCCGAACTCCGTCCACTGGCTGCCGACTTGTCGAAAGCGGCGGGCGTCGCCATCGCCGTGAAAGCTTTGCCGGCCGTCGACATCCTGATCAACAACCTCGGCATCTTTGAGATCGTCGATTTTGACAAGATCAAAGATGAGGACTGGACGCGGTTTTTCGAAACCAACGTCATGTCCGGTGTGAGGATGAGCCGTGCGTATCTGCCGGCAATGCTCAAGAAAAACTGGGGCCGAATCGTGTTCATCTCCAGCGAATCGGCTTTTGCGATTCCGAAGGAGATGATTCATTACGGCATGACCAAGAGTGCCCAAGTGAGCATCGCCCGCGGACTGGCCGAGCTGACGCAAGGAACGGCCGTGACAGTCAACAGCGTGCTGCCCGGTCCGACACATTCGGAAGGTCTGGAAGACTTCGTCAAATCCATGAGCGGCGGCAGCGTCGAGGGAATGGAAGAAGAATTCTTCAAAACCGCCCGGCCGGGCAGCCTGATCAAGCGGTTCCTGACGACGAAAGAAATCGGCGACACCGTTACCTACGTCTGCAGCCCGCTCGCCAGCGGCATCAACGGCGCGGCGATCCGCAATGAGGGCGGGCTGTTGAAGTCGGCGTTTTAAAAACTGTAGGGGCGACATACATGTCGCCCGATTCCTCGGTTTGACGGTCACGGGCGACATGTATGTCGCCCCTACAAAGGCTCTGCTATGTCGTTCTCCCTCAACAACAAAACCGCCATCGTCACCGGCGGCTCGCGCGGCATTGGGGCGGGCATCGCACAATCGCTCGGCGGGGCCGGGGCGAACGTGATCGTCGTCTACAACAGCAATGCCGGTGAGGCCGGCAAAGTCGTTTCGGCCGTCACGGCCGCGGGCGGTAAGGCCGTCGCCGTTGCGGCGAACGTCGGCGAATCCGCCGCCGCCAAAACGTTGTTCGATGCCGCCGAAAAACACTTCGGGAAGGCCGACATTCTGGTCCACGCCGCCGGGGCGATCCTCTACAAGAAGATCGAAGACACCACCGATGACGACTTCGACAAGCTGATGAAATTGAACGTCTACGGCACGTTCTACCTGCTGCGCGAGGCCGCAAAACGCTTGGCCGACGGCGGGCGGATCATCACGTTCAGTTCCACCACCACGCGGCTGATGCTGCCGACGTATGGTCCGTATGTCGCCACGAAGGGCGCGGTCGAGCAGATCACCCGCGTGGCCGCCAAGGAACTCGGCGGGCGGAAGATCACCGTCAACGCCGTCAGCCCGGGTGCGACCGCCACCGACCTCTTCCTCACCGGCAAGAGCCAGGAACAGATCGACCGCAACGCCGCCATGACCAATTTCGGCCGCCTTGGTGAAGTGGACGATATGACCGGGCTCGTCACATTCCTCGCCAGCGACGAAGCCCGCTGGATTACCGGCCAAGTGATCGCCTGCAACGGCGGCGTGGCGTAAGGGCTGCGCCCATTCGTCGGGATCAGCGTCGGCGGCGGCCCAAGGCCATACCAATCACGGCGAGGCCCGCCAGGCTCACCGGTTCAGGAACGGTCCATGCGATGGCGTGAACATTGCCGGCGGTGTCGGTGGCAACTCCATAAATCGTATTGCCGCTGATATCCAAAGCGCGCGACGCCGTGAATGTTGCCGGCAGAAGCGATTGCAGGTCGAAGGCGCTGATAGCGCTTCCGGACCAAAGCATGGCGTGATTAGGGCCATTGGAAACCGAGTTGTAGCCGACCTGATAAGTGCCGTCGGCATCGACGGCGAATGATTGGGAAAGCTCGCTGGGATTCAGATCGATCGCGCTTGCCGCCGAGCCGGTCCACAGCAAGGCGTGGGACTGCGTTTTGTTCAGCAGGGTGCCATATCCGACCTGTTGCCCGCCGCCGTTGCCCAATGCGATCGAACCGCCGAAGGTAGTTGGGTTCAGGTCCACGGCGCTGGCCGCCGTTCCGGCCCAGCGCAACGCGTGTGGCAGCGGGGATCCGCCCGCGCCGTAGCCGTCACCGACCTGCTGGGCGCCGTCGGTGGCGTTGGCTTCGGTGGCGGTAAAGCCGCCAGGGTCCAGATCGACGGCGCTGGCGGCGGTGCCGGTCCAGAGCACGGCATGGTATTGCGAAGTGGTCGTCGTTCGAGCTTGCCCGACCTGCTGGCCGCCGCCCGCACCGAATGCCGTTGAAACGCTGAATCCGCTCGGGTGGAGGTCGACGACGCTCGCGGCCGTCCCCGACCAAAGCAGTGCGTGGGACTGGCCGGCCGTTGCCGTGCCGTAGCCGTAGCCGGCCTGCTGCGTGCCCGTGGTGCCGTTCGCCACCGCGTTGCTGAAATTGGTGGGAGTCAGGTCGACGCCATTGGGTGTGGCCGCCGTCCAGAGATAGGCTCGCAACGTGCTGTTGACGAGTGTGGCCTGCCCGGCGAATTGCCCGCCAGACGATTTCCCAACGCTGGAAATCCCGACCTGCGATCCGGCCGGCTTACCGAGTGTGAACAAGTCTGAATAGACGATGTTGGCATGGGCGTGAGACGCAGCGATCCCGGTGAACAGCGCTGCCGCAAGAACGGAATGCGGAATGCCATGGCGTGCAATGATCATGAGTGGACCTACTATAAAATGGCTCAGAGGACCCCGAAAAAGGCGTAGCACCCAAATGTAGCCAAGGCGAGAGGTGTAAGCTACTCGGTTGGCCGGTGAACACCGAAATACCCCGCCAATCTTCTGCTTCTGGGATTAGCGGCGTTGATTTGGGCGATTTGGTAAAAAGAGGTTGATCATGAAAGCGGTACATGTCAAACAGTTTGGTGGTCCTGAAGTTCTGAACCTGGCCGATCTGCCCGACCCAATACCCGGCGACGGCGAAGTGCTGATTCGTCTGCATGCGACCGGCGTGAACCCTGTGGAAACCTACGTTCGCGCCGGAAAATACGCAGTGCTGCCGCCGCTGCCGTATACGCCGGGGCACGAAGCGGCGGGTGTGATCACGGCGCTTGGAGCGAGCGTGGTGGACCTGAAGGTCGGCCAGCGCGTGTGGGTGAGCATGACGATCTCGGGCCACGGGCAGGGCACGTATGCCGAGCAGTGTGTTGCGGCAGCGGGGCACGTGCATGCGTTGCCGGACGCGCTGAGCTTCGAGCAAGGCGCGGCAATCAATGTGGCATACGTGACGGCGCATCGCGCGTTGTTTGATCGTGCCGACCTGAAGCCGGGCGATATCGTGCTGATCCACGGTGCGACCGGCGGCGTGGGTCTGGCGGCAGTGCAGATCGCGGCGCGACACGGGGCGATCGTCCTCGGCACCGGCGGCACGGCGGAAGGGCGGAAGCTGGCCGAAGAGCATGGGGCAGCGAAAACGTTCGATCACAAACAGGATGGCTACATCGAGCAGATCAAAGCGGCCACCAATGGCCGTGGCGTGGACGTGGTGATCGAAATGGCGGCTCACGTGAACCTCGATAAAGACCTCGCCGTCATTGGTCGTGGCGGTCGCGTCGTGGTGATCGGCAGCCGCGGGCCGGTGCAGATTGATCCGCGGCAACTGATGGTGAAGGAGCCGCTTGTGACCGGCGTAACCTACTGGGGCGACGGCGAGGCGACCGTGATGCACGCGCTGGCCGCCGTCGACGCGC
>JAQGHK010000152.1 GCA_028288875.1 Phycisphaerales bacterium
TAGAGATGAAAGAAGGTCGGGTTGTACCAGCCGTTGTAGCGATGGACATCGTCGATATCGCCGTCGTCGAATTGATTGGGAATAACAACATCGGTGAGACTCGTCTGGGTGTCGGAGCGGTGATAGCCGGAGTACGCCGAAATCGGCCGCGTCGCATCGACCTGTCGCATCGTCCGGATCATGTTGTCGAGTACCTCCCATTTCCGCTTCATCAGAGGAAGATTGTTGCGATCGAAATTCGCGAAATTCATCTCGTTATTGACGGTCCAGAACAGAATAGACGGATGATTACGGTTGGTTCTTAGCAGCGAGGCGAACTCGTCATGCCACACTTTCAGAAGGTCCGACGATGGCGGTTCGCCCTGGAGCATCAGCCACGGCCAGGTGCCTTCGAAGCTGACGCCCATGCCTTCCTCATCAGCGGCATCGAGCCATGTTTGGGTGAAAGGAATCGCATGCGAACGCGTGACCTCGACGTTCCCCTCGCGCGCGAGTTGAATAAAGCGATGTGCAAGGGCGGCGTCGTTCGGACGCAACGTCGCCGGGAAATGATTGCCGCCGCGCAGCCAATACGGTTTCCCATTTAAGAGAAACCGTTCACCGCTGATGGTGAACGTTCGAAAGCCGAAGCGGATCGGCTTTTGATCAACTGTCGCGCCGCCTTCAGCCAGCTTGAGATTCAGCGTGTAGAGATTCGGCGTTTGTGGCGACCAAAGCTTTGGCTGAAGCTCGGGTGTCGTGATTTTCACTGTCACGCTGCTGTCACCCGGGATCGTGACCGATTGCGCTGGCGTATCCGCGAGAAGTGTTTTGTGGTCCTTCGCACCCTCGATCGAATACGACAGCCTAATCGTGCGCGGCTGAGCATCGCCATTGGCGAGTTCGACGTCGGCCGTAGCGCCGTCAAGGCGCGGCTGGACGAAGACGTCACCGACCCGCACCGGGTTCGTGACGACGAGCCTGACAGGCTGCCATATGCCCGACGAATCATCGGGCGCCATCCCATGCGGCAGCGATCGGAGCATCGCGTTTGTCACTTGCACGGAGACGGCCGTGCCTTGGACCTTGTCGGCGTCTGGCACGCGCGCTATCGGCTGACCGACGACGTGGACCGCGATGACATTTTGGCCAGGCTGGATCACGCGGGAAACATCGCAGTCGATCTGCCCGAACATGCCGATGTTGCTTCCGACCTTCTGGCCGTTCAAAAAGACTTCAGTAATCTTCGCGACCGCATCGAAAACGAGATGAACCTGTCGCCCACTCACGCCCGCCGGCAGGTCAAGGTGTTGTCGGTACCAACCGGATTTCGTCCGCCGCCAGTCAAAGGTCTGTGCGTCGACGCGGGTACGCTCGCCGACGACGAGCGCATCCGAAGGACCGCGTGCCGCAGAAAGACCCTGCAAGTCGGCGAGACCGCCGGACTCGCCATGCAGCCAGCCGAGAAAGGGTGTCCAAAAGCTCGGGACGGCGATTACGTGCCAATCCTGATCCGACAAGCCCGCAGCAGCCTGCGGCAGCGTGGCGTCACCGAGGTCTTGGTCGGGCATAAACAGCCAATTGCCGTCGAGCGATATTTCGCCTCGAACGGGCGGCAGTTGCTCAATGCGTATCGGCACATAGGCGGCGCGCTGGCTGCGACGTACGGCATCTTTATCGACTGACGGCGGTGCCCAAACCTGATCTTTCACCGAGTTGAACGCCGTGAGCGCGGCGTCGGTCAGAGGGCCGAACTTCACGTCTCGGAACTCGGTCGGCAGCCAGCCACCGCCGACGGCCACGCCTCCCTCTGTCCAAAAAGCGGTCCGGTCCTCCACATTTATCCGTGGCAACACTTCGTCATTGAGATACACATGAAACCGCTGGCCCACCGCAACAACCCGCACGGTGTACCAATGGCCCGGCGTAGGCCCGACGTCGAGTGGCGCAAAACCGAGAAACTTCGCCGTCGCGTCTGGCGAGTAGCGGGCAAAACTGACCTCGGGCTCCCGACCCCCGCGCAGCCCGACGACATAGCGGTGAAGATCGTCTTTTACACGAACCGCGCCCCAGATCTGAACTTGGTCCGCATTGGCGGGCATACGAGCACGAAAGGTGAACTCGCCATCTCCGAACGGCGCCATATTCGCCACCGAACCGTTGGCAATCGTGACTGATTCCGCATGAGCCGTCAGTAAGGCCCGGCCGATTGTCACCCACTTGCCCGGAAAGGCTGCCGGCATTGCGACATCGGCCACAGCCGACCGCAGGAACACGCAACTCACAAGCATGAACGCCGACCAGACATGTCGAATCGACTTTTTTGCCACCGGAACCCTCTTTCGAATCACGTGAACGAGCGATGACCCAGAACCGGCGTCTAGCGCGACTTTTTTAGCGCGACCGTTTCGTTCACATCGGCCGGATCGTGTAGACAATGCTGTGGACAGACGACCGATACCGGGCATCGAACAACTTCGACGAATCAGTCACCGGGAATCGGCGTAATGATGAGGCCGCAGACGTTCAGGCTGCCGTTACCGCCTGTGAGCGTGACCGTATTTGACTTGCCGGGCTTAAGCGTAACCGTGTAGGCCGCGCGGCCAGTAAAGGCGTCCCAACCACCGGTCTCAATTGCGTTGATAAAAGAGTGATCGACTCCGTTCACGTTCAAGCGGAATCTGGCGGTTTTGGCGGCCGAGTAGACGACTTCAATCGTCGCGCGGCCAGTCGCGCCCCCATCAACGTCTCGGAATTCGCACGACGCATCCGCCGCGTGCAGGTTCTGGACGCATGCGCCTCCTGGCGCGGCAGCGTTCTCCACGAGGACCGATTTCCCGGCAAGGACAGCGGTCTTCGCACTGAATGTCATCGCAGAAACAGTGGCCGGCGTGCGATGCTCCACCACTGCCACGCCCTCTTTCGTCTGGACAACCTGCTGAATCGATCCATCCGGATTGAAGGACAGCTTGTCGACGCAGATCGAGCGCAGGTTGCCGCGGCCCGACACCGACTGGTTGTGATAGAACTGGTACCACTGCCCTTTGTACTCAACGACTGACCCGTGATTTGTGTCGCTGCCAGTCCCACCAAGATAGACGCCCTTTGACTGCCACGGCCCCAGAGGACCTGTGCTTGTTGCGTAGCGGAGCTGGTTCTGCCCGCGCGTATTGTCGGCGTAGGTGAGATAGTAGATGCCTTTGCGCTTAAAGACCCAAGCGGCCTCGTGAAAGTCTTCCAGACCTGCCATCGGCGTCATCTCGCCGTCGAGTTCCGTCATGTTGTCTTGGAGCTTGCCGCCTTGGCACTTTCCGCCGCCCCCGAAGTACATGTACGCCTGACCGTCGTCGTCGACGAAGACGGCCGGATCGATCATCGCGAAGCCGCCAAGTCCTTTGATGGGTTCGTCGGCAGGCACAAAACCGCTGGCCGGCTTGTCGCTTACCGCAACGCCGATCTTCCATGTGTCATTCCACTTCGTGCCGCTCGGGTGCGGGAAGTAGAAGTAGTACTTGCCGTTCTTGAATGCACAGTCGGGTGCCCACATGAACCCGCCTTCAGGACGTCCCCACTTCACCTGCGTGGCCTCAAGGACCTGGCCCTCATCACGCCAGTGGACCATGTCGTCGGTTGAAAAGACGTGGTACTTGTCCATCAGGTCACACCCCCGCGCCGGATCGACATCACGGGATGGATAGACGTAAAGTCGCCCGTCCGCCCAGACATGAGCCGACGGATCGGCCGTATAGATGCTCGTAATGAACGGGTTACCGGCATCGCAGGTTTCCACACCTGTGACAAAACTGACAAAAGCCATCACCAGAGAAAATAATCTTCCTCGGCCATTAAAATGATCCGCCTGCCGCATGGGACACCCTTCCAGCATCAGTCGCTGCTATCGCTCACGTGATTAGGGTGGTCCGCGAACTGGACGTGGCACCCGAATATAAACTCCGCCGCACTCCCTGTTCGATAATATTATACTTTTTTTGTATATAATCAAACATCGTCGTGATCTACGCATTCCCGCGACGACATACAGTCCATTGACCACGTCGGATGATCGAGACCGGCAAGGGACGCGTGTTCCGAGCCGACTGCTCATTGCGGCCGTCCATCATCGATTACCCTTGGCCACCAGCAGATTTCGACTCGTTTCGTGGAGTGACTATCACCATCGATACGCGGCACAGGGCAGCTTTCCGGCCCAGCCAAGCATATCCAGCGACTGCCTGGCGAGGCGGCATCGCACCATCGTTGTATTTTGGACATAAAATGTATAAAATAGTCCCCCCTTGCTGGTGGCGGTAATCGGAGGGCGGTATGGGCATATGTGTCACAGACAGTTTCGCGTCACTCGTTCTCGGTATTTCCTGGGCGTTGTGCCTTACCGCGCCGGTTCATGTCATCGCCGCTGAGTCGGCATCTTCGGTGCAACGTCAGGTCTGGCTCGATCTGGAGACGTCGGCGCGTGAGGCCGAAGACTCCATCCGCGCGACGGGCCGATCGAACGATGTCGACGACCGAGTCGATGCGTTCCGCGTCAGCGGCCGCGGCCACAAGCGGCTTGTGGCGCAGTTCGTGGCGCCAGCGACAGGCGAGTTCACGTTCTACGCTGCCGGCTGCCCGTGCACGCTATCTCTCGCATTGGAGCCCAACCACGCACACGACCAGCGTTTAATCGACCGCGAGCAGCCTCTGCCCCCCGATCTATTCAATGATGCCGCCCGACAGCGCGGCCGCCCCACACGGCTTGAAGCGGGTAAGGCGTATTACATTGAAGCGTGGTTCGCGCCTGGCCCTGGAACGGTTGCTTGGCAAGGCCCAACGTCTGATGCGCCGACGGTACTGGGACCAGCAAACCTGCACCCCGCTACGCCGGAGGACTTTCCGGGTGCGATGCAGCCGGCGCTGTCGCGGCGTGCGATTAACCGCTATTGGGGCGACCGCGCCAAGTCCACCAGCGAGGCCGCGTTCAAGCCGCACGGCCCGCTCACCACATGGTATCGCCGCCCGGCCGATCAATGGGAATCCGCGTTGCCGCTCGGCAACGGCCATCTCGGCGCGATGATCTTTGGCGGCGTTGCAGACGAGCGCATCCAACTCAACGAGCAGACACTCTGGGACGGCTTCCCGATCGACGCGGACAACCCATTGGCGAAAGCGAATCTCCAGCCGATCCGCGACCTCATCTTCGCCGGCAAGTACGGTGAAGCCCGCGCGCTCTCCGAGCGGACGCAGGTCGGCGTCCCGCGCGGTGTCCTGCCGTACCAATCGCTCGGCGAACTGTGGATGGAAATGCCCGGCGTTGGCGATGCGTCCGGCTACTTCCGGGAACTCGACCTGTCGACGGCGACCGCCCGCGTGCAATACACGCGATCCGGCGTCGAATACACGCGCGAAGTCTTCATCTCCGCGCCCGCGAACGTTCTGGTTGTCCGGCTGACCGCGAATCGCCCCGGCGCGATCGACCTGAAAGCAACACTCCGCCGTGAGAACGATGCCACCTGTGCGGCCGTCATCGGCGATACGCGGTCGATCCTGCTCCAAGGGCAGATCAACAGAAAAGGCGCGAACGGTGCGCAACGTGGGATGGCCTTTGCCACGCAGCTCACAGCCGTCGCGGATGGCGGCACAACGTCGGCAAGTCCCGACGGCGTCCTGACCATCGAGCGAGCCGACTCGCTCACGCTTTATCTCAGTGGCGCGACAACCTATCCCGGCACACACGCCGTCGCCGAATCAATCGCGACCGCTACGCTGCTGCCGACGCAATCGACGGACGAGCCCGCCGCCGCCTGTGCGAAGACCGTCGCCGCGGCCATTGAGCAACCACTCGACGCGCTGAAAGCAAGACACGTCGAAGATTTCAAACGATACTTCGACCGCGTCCGGCTCGAATTAGCGGGCAGCGATGCGACGCTGCGGGCAATCCCGACCGATGAGCGTCTCAAACGACTCCGCATCTCCGGTGGCGGCACGGATCCCGAACTAGCCGCGCTTTACTTCCAGTTCGGCCGCTACCTACTGATTTGTTCGTCACGCCCCGGCGGGTTGCCGGCGAACCTTCAGGGCCTTTGGGCCTGGCAGATGAACCCGCCGTGGAACGCCGACTTCCACACGAACATCAATGTCCAGATGAACTATTGGCCGGCGGAGACGACGAATCTTCCAGAGTTGCACGGACCGCTATTCGACATGATGGGCCTGATGTCTGTCAGCGGCGCGCGCACGGCGAAGGACATGTACGGCGCGCGCGGCTGGGTGGTCCATCACCTTAGCGACCCCTGGGGCCGCACGGCGCCGGCAGACAGCGCCGTTGGCGTCTGGCCGATGGGCGCGGCGTGGCTGGCGCGACACGTTTGGGAGCATTTCGAATTCACCGGCGACCGTGCCTTCCTGTCCGACCGCGGCTGGCCCCTGATGCGCGGCGCGGCGCGGTTCATCATCGATTTCCTCGTCGAAGCGCCGGCCGGATCGCCGGTCGCGGGCAAGCTCGTGACGGTGCCGTCGATGTCGCCGGAGCACGACTTCCGTACGCCGCAGGGCGCGTTCATTCTGACCTACGGCTCCACGATGGATCTTGAGATCGTCCGCGAGTTATTGGAAAACTGCGTACGCGCGACGAAGACGCTCGGCGTCGACGCTGACTTCGGTGCCGAGTGTCAGGGCACGCTCGACCGCCTTGCGCCACTTCAGATCAGCAAAGCGACCGGCCGGCTTCAGGAATGGATCGAGGACTACGAAGATTCCGATCCGCACCACCGCCATGTCTCTCATCTGTTCGCACTCTACCCCGGCAGCGCGATCGGCCCGCGCGTCGACGCGGCGATGGCGGAGGCGGCGCGAAAAGTGCTCGAGCGGCGCGGTGACGGCGGCACCGGCTGGAGCATGGGCTGGAAGGTCAATTTCTGGGCACGCATGCACGACGGCGACCACGCGTTGCTGATGCTCGGCAACCTGCTGAGCAACGGCACGCTTCCAAACCTCTTCGACACGCATCCGCCATTTCAGATCGACGGCAATTTCGGCGGTTGCGCGGCCGTCGCGGAGATGCTGCTTCAGAGCCAGGTCCGCACGCCGGACGAAGGCTTCGAGATCGAGCTTCTGCCCGCCCTGCCATCAGCGTGGCCGAGCGGCTCCGTGAGCGGACTGCGAGCGCGCGGCGGCGTCACGGTGGACGTCGCCTGGCGCGACGGGAAGCTCACCGCGGCAGCCCTCCGCCCCGACCACGACGGTCCCCTGCACGCGCGCCTTGGCGATCGCACGTGGACGTTCGACGGCAAGGCGGGGCAGGCGACCCGGGTGACGCCGTGAGCGGCCGGCACTCCCTGGCCCGCCCAGCGGAAAGGGCTGACGCGTGCAGATCGCAACGTCACCGATCTGTCGGAGCCTGCGACGTTCGAGTCCGCAGACTATTGGTCAAGTTGTGTTCAGCCCGAGGCGAGAGTCTTAGGAGCGTTTTGCATCTGCTTACGCAAACCTGCCTGTGAATCATCTGGAGGAATCGAATGTCTCATCTGCATCGCACGTTCGTCGGCTTCGTCGCTGCCACAGTGGCTCTCCAAGCGCTGCCTGCGTTCGCGCAAGATCAGTTGCGGTTTGATCGCGTCTTCGCCCCGGCTCAGGGCCTGGTCGTGCCGTCTGAGCGGCCGCTACGGGAGGAGCTCTGCCTCAACGGCTCCTGGCAGTTCCAGCCGGTCGTGTTACCGAAGGAGTTCAAACCGAACGTCGGAAAGCCGCCAATACTGCCGGCGCCGACCGTCAACGGTTGGTCGAAAACATCGATCCGTATCCCCTCGCCATGGAACGTCAATGCCTTCCCATATGGGGCGAACCAAGCCGATCGCCTTGGGCCCGGCGGCGACTTCCGCGCGTTCCCGAGCTATCCCCTCGAATGGGAC
>JAQGHK010000161.1 GCA_028288875.1 Phycisphaerales bacterium
GGGCTCGATTGCTCTGTGGATGGATCACGCCAGCGTGGTCGAGTGAGTTGTTCGGAAGCACCGTCGCCGTGACATCCGGCACGATAGCTTGGCCTGTATAAAACGGAAGGGATCGGCCAAGGCTGACGCAAAATGATGTCACATTTGCCAAGAATGACGAATTTGCAGCATTTACCCCAAGGCCCGCAGTGGTAGGCTCGACACCCGCAACGGCTGGCGGCCAGTGTGGTTTGGCGAACAGGGACAATTCGCGGTCTTCTGACAAAGCAACGATTCAGTCCCAATTATCGAATCTTTTGCGAATGAGGCTTGGACAGATCCCGGAGAGATAGAACGACTTGATGCGAATGTGTTGATGGTGGCGGCCAAAGCCCCCGGTAAGTCAGCCGCCGGGGCCAAAGCTGAGGAGAAACGATGCGTGTTCGACACTGGTTGATTGGGATGGCCTGCGGCCTGATCGGTCTGTCCTCCGTCGCGTTGGCGGATGACGCACTGCCATGGCAGCCGGTCGGCGATGTAACGCTTTCCGATTGGAAGGGCGTGCAACCCGGCGGGAATGGCGGCGCGGTGCTTACGCTGCCAGGCGAGGCGTCTTACCGTTTTGCCGACGGCCCACACGGCTTTTACAAGCATGGTTTCCGCCTGTTCAACGACGGCACGGTCGACTGGCAGACGATGTACGGCCTTCGATTCTCGGTCACGCTGGCAGATGAGCAGGACGTCGAACTCACGGTATCGATCAGCACGCCTCGCCGGAGCGGGCCGGACATTGTCACGACCGCGGCCGCTCATGTGGCCGGTTCTGGTCGTCATGCGATCACGCTGCCATGGACGGCGTTCTCGCTCGATGCCGCGAATACGTCGCCGCTGAAGTACGTGAAGTCCGTCACGATCGCTGCGAAGAACATCGGCCCGCCGGCAAGCGATAAGGCCGCGATTGTGTTGAACGACGTGCGCGCGATAGAAGCGCCCGCCGTCGGACTGGCTTGCGACATTCGCGGGCGTAGCGTCGCCGCAGGAGCGACCGCTGAATATGCCGTGACGGTCAGCAACTGCACGGAGGCGCGACAGGCCATTTCGCTTTCGTTCGTGCCGCAGGGCTGGGAGGAAATGCGGGCCACGGTTGAGCCGGCGTTGTTGACGCTTGCCCCTGGCCAGAGGCAGCAGATCAAAGTGCACGTGATGCTAACTGACCGCATTGCACCCGGCGGCCACGAAAAGCAGGTGTTGCAGGCAGTCGCAAATGGCGATGCCGATCGCGCTCAACGCCTGACGTTCTACACCACGCTCGAACTGCCGCATCCCTACATCCTGCACACGGCCGCCCGCTGGCAGGAAGTGCGTGACAAAGTCGCCGAGTTCGACTGGGCCAAGGCCGCTCAGCGCAAGTTTGTGCAGCAGGCCAAAGCATGGGTCGTTCCGGAAATCGCTAGAGCGCCCAAGAACGATCCTGATGACACCTACGGCCCATTTCTCTTCGCGACACCGAATGAAACGCCGCTGCTCGCCTGTGCCTACTCATGGCGATTGACCGGTGACAAATCCGCTGCCGAGAAAGTGGCGACGTTTGTTCGCCGCCTATCCGATCCAACCGATGGCTATCCAAAAACGCTCCGCGGCTGCAATCAAAGCCTCGTGCAGGAAGGGCACTTCTTCCAGCACATTGCGATGGCGTACGACATGATCCAGGACGCTGGCGTTTTGAGTGATGCGGATCGGAAGCAGGTCGAAGCGACCTTCCGCATCTTCATGGCCACGATCGGGCGGGAGAGTGATCGCGGATCGATCAATAACTGGAATCTGTCGGAAGTGACGGGCGCGTTCTACTGTGCGCTGGCGATGCAGGATCTGGCCGCCGCCGAGCGGTTCTTCTCCGGGCCATCAGGTATCAAAGACCAACTTGCCAAAGGGACGATGGATGACGGCTGGTGGTACGAATGTTCCATTAGTTACAACATGTGGTGCGCCAGCGAATTCACGCAGGCGGCGCTCGCCTATCGCGCGTTTGGCTATGACTTCCTCAACGAGCGTGTCCCCGCCAGCTACCCGGCCAAGGTGCTGCTGACGAGCGAATTATCAGGCGGTGCAGTGACCGGCGATGCCGATCCCGCCATGCGGCGTAAGCCCTTCGGCATGGACCCGGATGTCTCCGGTCCCAACCGACGGAGCTATCGCACGATCACCGATCTGTGGGACGGCCTGCTGCCGTTTATCAATTACAAGGGTGTGATGTTCGGCGTGAACGACTCGGCTGAGAGCGTCGTCACTGGCAATCGCACAGAAGTCAGCGGCCAACCTTTCGAGATCGCGTACTACGCCTATCGCGATCCGAAGTATGCCACGATGATCAAAATGGGCACCGGCCGCGATCTGTTGTACGGCGTGCCGGAACTTCCAGTGAAAACGCCGGAGGTGTTCAACAACAACGCATCGGCCGACAATGTCGGGCTGGCTCTGTTGCGATCGCAAACGCCCGAAAAACCCGCGCGCGAGCAAATTCAGGCCGTCCTGCATTATGGAACACACGGCTGGGCGCACGGGCATTTTGACCGCACCGATCTGCTGTCACTGATGCGTTATGGCCGCAGCTTCTGGAACCCCGAAAGCATCTGGTGGGGCTATGAGCCGTTCATGTACAAATTCTATGTACAGACGTCGGTCAACCACAATATGGTCGTGGTCGATCAGAAGATGCAGGAGGCCACGCCCGGAACGCGGCTGCTGTTTCACACTGGCGAGGCGTTCCAAGCCACCGCGGTTGAAACGACTGCGCGATGGAGCCATCCTCCCTACGGCGGCATGGTCTACGACTAGGTGCCGGTGAAAACGTTCACCGAAAAAGGGTGGCGTGAAGGCCGTAGCGTGCCCGAGCCGACGACCAAACCCGACTACGGCACGCTGACCGAATTCACCGAGCCGATCCTGCAACGCCGTCTGATGGTCGTGACCGACGACTACATCGTGCTCGCCGACTATGTGAAAGGCACGCAGCCGCACACGTTCGACAGTCTGCTGCAATTGCGTGGCTTCAATGGGATCGAAGGGTACCGGCCCGCCGGCCACACTGCGCAATTCAGCGCCGATACGCGCAGCAGCGCTCAGTTCATCACCGATTGCGACTGGTACACGGCCAAATCACCCACGCTGGCGACATTTACCGAGCACTATGGCAGAGGGTCCGATCAGGCCGGCAATCGAACGTTCGGCAATGACGATGGCGTGCTGAATCTCGGCGTCCGCACCGCTTGGCCGGCGGATCAGAAGTTGATGGTAGCCACCGCCGCCGAAGAGCATGGCACGCAGAAGCGGCTGTGGTACGCCGTCCGCGGCGATGGCAAAACACTGGCCGAGGGCAAGTTCGGGTCGTGGCTTCTCGGCCGCGGCGATGTGGACGTGGCGCTTGATGGCGTGAAATCGCTCGAACTGGAAACCAAGACCGAACTATCCAAAAAATCGACGCTGTTCTGGGTCAACGCGAAGGTCGTCACGCGCGACGGCAAAGAGATCCCGCTCTCGCAACTGCCAACCAAGGCTGCCAACGTTCTTCCTACGAAAAGCGCCGGCCAGGATTACTTCGGCGGCCCGATTAAGGTCCAAGGCGAGCGCTACCACGACGCCATCGCCGCCGAGCCGGCGAACGACGCCAAGCCGGGCATCATCAGCGTCTATTTGTCGGGCATCGACGCTGTTCGGTTGAAAGCGT
>JAQGHK010000202.1 GCA_028288875.1 Phycisphaerales bacterium
GCGATTCCGCGAACTCGATGCAGGTCGAGCTGGATCAGCACTTCGATAATGATCCGGTCGTCTTCGCCACAGTGCAGCACCGAGAAAATTGGGGGCAGGCGCGTTTCGAACTGGACGTCAACCACGCTGCCGCGAATGGACACCACCGCACCCAGGTTCGGAGATGCGAGGTCCGGAGAGGGTGGTAAAGGGTTTATCGTGACGACCTGACTTCCAGGGGTTTTGCCGCAGCCGTTGCGCCAGGCGCGTCCGCCTTCGGCGCATTCGACAACGGCAGCTGCCCGGGCACCTGCATCGTGGCTACGCCGATCCGGCTGTCGGCCATGCCGTAATAGATGTCGAACCGGTCTGGCATGCCTAGGTCGTCCCGGCGATCGATTCCGGTCGGAAACACGACGTTCGCGACCACGCCGTCGCGCTCCTGCGGCACCTTCGGCTCAAGAACGGGGTCTTTCGAGCGATACAGGATTGTTCGCGGGTGCGTCTGCGCAAGGATCATCACGCCGGCCGAATAGCAGAGCTGCTTGCCCCCGGTTGCCGGGCTCGGTTCTGCATGCACGCCGTGATAGACGATCATCAGTTCGCCGAGCAGCGTCGTCATCTCCGCGTCGAGCGCAGACTTGCTCTCGGCTAGGGTTCCGTCCAGATCAAAAACAATGAGCTTCTTCATAGGCCTGATGTTAGGTCGCCGCGGTCGTTCGATTCACATGTTCTGAATTTGAGTCTCGTCCATCACGGGCTGCGCAGTTTTGACGGCCGCGTGTCGCGGTAGGCAGAGGGTGAAACACGTGCCGTCGGCGGCGGTGGAGGTGACATTAAGGGTGCCGCCGTGCGATTTGGCGACCTCCCGGGCGATGTACAGGCCGAGACCGATACTGCCGGGACGGTTGCTCCGGGGTTTGCCGTCGCTGGAGCCGCGGACAAGCGGATCGAAGATGCGCGGCATTTCGCCTGCGGAGATCGGCGTGCCGCCGTTACGCACTTCGATATGCACGTCGGCGCCTTTTGCCCTTAGTCGCAGTTCGACCGGCACGCTGGGAATCCCGTGTTGGACGGCGTTGCCCATCAGATTGGAGATGGCTTGGCGGACGCGATCGGCGTCCCATTCGCCTTGAAGATTGCCTTCGGCGAGATAGCGAATATCACGATCGCGATGTGCCGTGCGGAACTCGTTGAATAGCTCGCGGCCGAGAACATCCAGATCCATCGATTTCGGTGAGACGGGCATGCCGGTGCCGAGGCGCGTCCTAGTGTAATCGAGCAGATCTCCGATCATGCGCGTCATCACCGAGACGTTGGTCGCGATCTGCTCGGTGAAGGAACGCCCTTCGTCCGAATCACTGCCAACCAGCGGCAGCGCCTGCGCCGACATGGCGATGGAATTGAGAGGGTTACGCAGATCGTGGCTGAGAATAGCCAAGAACATGTCGCGGGCCTGATCGACCCGCTGGGTGAAGCTGCGGACAGATTTCGTGATCAGTTGGTCAATGGATTCGTTAAAGCGGGTGACGTCTTCAAGATCCGTTTTGTGTGCGGCCGGAATGCTGTCGTGCCACAGCCGAAGCACGCTGGCCCGAAGTGCGCGGTATTCAGATACGACTTCGAGCAAATTGAAACCCGAGCCCAGCCGGCCAAGGGCATGCAACTCAGATACCGCGTTCAACGCAGCGCTGCCTTCCTGCTGCGGATGATGGCCCTTGGCCTTCTCGGAACGCTCCAGTGTGGTTTGCGACGACTGCATGTCGGCCACCGTTGCGCGAAGGATGTCGGCGGCATGGTCGCGTAGCGCCATTCGGTTCATCCTCGCACCCGCGGCGATGCTCCGCGCGAACACCTGCCATTCATCAAGGATGGGCTCCAGACTTGATTCGATGAAGTCACTGAGGCGCATTGATTCCCTCCCGCGCGGTCGCATTGGACGCCTCGGGCCATTTCCAATTGCGGATTTCCGGAAGGTCCTGGCCGTGCTGATCGATATAGGCTTTGTGTTCGAGCAGCTTGTCGCGGAGTTGCTGTTTCAGGTAGACGCCCCTGTCGCCGATGCGCGGGACGCGGTCGATCGTGTCCATCACGAGGTGGAAGCGATCCAGCTCATTCAGCACGGTCATGTCGAATGGCGTGGTGATCGTGCCTTCTTCTTTGTAGCCGCGGACGTGGATATTGTGATGATTCGTACGGCGATACGTGAGCCGGTGAATCAGCCATGGGTAGGCGTGGAACGCGAAGATGACCGGCGTACTTTTGGTGAAGAGCTCATCAAAGTCTGTATCGCTGAGTCCGTGCGGGTGCTCGGACATTGGCTGGAGGCGCATGAGATCGACGACGTTGATCACGCGGATCTTCAGATCCGGCAACTGCTCGTGAAGAATCGCCACAGCCGCGAGGGTTTCCAGCGTTGGGACGTCGCCGCAGCAGGCCATGACCACATCGGGCGGGGCATCCTGATCATTACTCGCCCACTGCCAGATGCCGATCCCCTCGGCACAGTGCCGCGCGGCTGCATCGATCGAGAGCCATTGCGGCGCGGGATGCTTGCCCGCGATAACGACATTGACGTAATGCCGGCTCCGCAGGCAGTGGTCTACCACCGACAGCAGGCAATTTGCGTCCGGCGGCAGATACACGCGCACGACCTCGGCTTTTTTATTGACGACGTGATCGATGAACCCGGGATCCTGGTGCGTGAAGCCGTTGTGATCCTGCCGCCAGACGTGCGAGGCGAGCAGGTAGTTCAACGAAGCGATCTTGCGCCGCCACGGCAGGTGCGCCGTGATCTTCAACCACTTGGCGTGCTGATTGAACATGGAGTCGACGATGTGGATGAACGCTTCATAGCAGTTGAACAGGCCGTGGCGTCCGGTGAGCAGGTAGCCCTCCAGCCAGCCTTCGCACTGGTGTTCGCTGAGCATCTCCATGACGCGGCCGGCGGGTGCAAGGAATTCATCGCCCGGCACCGTGGCAGCATCCCATTGGCGACTGGTGGCTTCAAAGAGCGCTCCCAGGCCGTTGGACAGCGTCTCGTCGGGGCTGAACACACGGAAGTTCCGCTGTGCCGCGTTGAGCTTGATGACGTCGCGGAGGAACGGGCCGAGCACATGCGTATCGCCAATGCCGGGTGAGCCCGGCGACGGGACGTTAGCTGCATATCGGCGGAAATCAGGCATTCTCAGATCGCGGAGCAGCATGCCACCATTCGCGTGCGGATTGGCTCCCATGCGGCGGTCGCCCTTCGGAGCGAGATCGGTCAGTTCTGACAACAGGCGGCCGTCTTGATCGAACAATTCTTCGGGGCGGTAGCTCTTCAGCCAGGCTTCCAGCATGTGCAGGTGCTCTGCATGCGTGGCCGGGTCCGATATCGGCACCTGATGTGAGCGGAACGTCCCCTCGATCTGCAAACCGTTGACTGTCGCGGGCCCGGTCCAACCCTTCGGCGACCGTAGCACGATCATCGGCCACCTCGGACGCGTGAGGTCGCCATCCACGCGCGCCGCGTGCCGAATAGCCTTGATCTGCTCGACAGCAAGATCCAGCGTCGCGGCCATCTTCTCGTGCATCAGCGCCGGCTCGTCTCCTTCGACATAGAACGGCGTCCAGCCGTAACCACGCAGCAGCTGGTCCAATTCCTCAGGGGTGATACGCGCCAGAACGGTCGGATTCGAAATCTTGAATCCATTGAGGTGCAGAATCGGCAGCACCGCACCGTCGGTCGCGGGATCGAGAAATTTGTTGGAATGCCACGCCGTCGCCAAGGGGCCGGTTTCGGCCTCGCCGTCGCCGATGACGCAGGCCACGATCAGCTCCGGGTTGTCAAAGACCGCGCCGAACGAATGGCTCAGCGAATAGCCGAGCTCGCCGCCTTCGTGGATCGAGCCGGGTGTTTCGGGCGATGCATGACTGGGTATGCCGCCCGGAAATGAGAACTGAACGAAGAGCTTGCGAAGTCCATCCTCGTCCTGGCTGATGTTCGGATAGACCTCGCTGTAGGTTCCTTCGAGGTAAGTGTTTGCCACGACGGCCGGCCCGCCGTGGCCCGGCCCAGAGACATAGATCATGTCAAGGTCATACTTCTTGATGACGCGATTCAGATGCGCGTAAATGAAGTTCTGGCCCGGAGTGGTTCCCCAGTGGCCCAGCAGCATGTGCTTAACGTCCGTGATGGCCAGTGCACGTTTCACCAGCGGGTTATCGAAAAGATAAATCTGCCCCACGGATAGGAAGTTGGCCGCTCGCCAGTAGGCGTCGATGGCGCGGACGTCGTTAGTGGAAAGCGTGGGCGGAAGGGCGACCGCATCAACGGGATCTGCCTGCACGTCGTTCACCAGTTGCTGAGTCGTCATCGGCCATGCCAATCTGAAAAAGCGTCAGGCACGTCCGTCCGGACAACAAAAAAGCCGACGCATGCAGGCATGGTTAGTGCTTGAGTGCGTCGGCTTACTCTTTAATAGGTCTCCCGGCCGGGGGCCGGGCTACCGCTTATTTAGTCGTCCGAGGGTGTTGTCCGAGAAGGAGCAATGAGCCTGCTCTCATTCAAGCATACCGGAAACAACGCGATGTGCGAGGAAGAAGTTAGCCGGCCGGCGGGATATGCTTCTAGAAGACACATGAAAACTCAAGGTGAAATCGAAAGCGCGATCGCGGAGGGCATGGGCCGCTTCGAACTGGAATACATGGGTCGCGGGCCGAAGGCCGTGCACGCTCATCTCATCGGCAACCTTGTCGTCGTTCGGCTTCAAGGCGTTCTGACGGCGGCAGAGCAGCATTTGGTGAAAACGTTGCCGGCGGATAAAGGCAGAGAACTGCTCAAAGAAGTCCGCAATCACCTCATCGAAATCGCGAGGCCGACGATGGAGGCGATGGTCGAAGGGATCACGGAGGTCAAGATCATTAGTCTGCACCACGACATCAGCACCATCACCGGCGAAGAAGTCGTGCTATTTACGCTGGAAAAGCCGCCGGTATTTCGGGAAGCAAAGAAAAGATAAGACGCGGGCGAGCGTTTAAACGGCGATTATCGTAGATAAAACAAAATGGGGGTTGCTATCAGCTGGAGCCGGTCTAGGGTACGAGTTCATACACGGCCCGTAGAGCGTGCATTTTCATTAAGATGAAATCGGACGACTAAGTAAGCGGCAGCCCGATCGTTTGGGAGGCCTGCTACCGAGTAAGCCGACGCAAGCATTCGCCCTTTCGGGCGGTCGCTCGCGTCGGCTTTTTTCGTCTGGACATCAGGAGTTCAGCTATGCAGACAGAAGCTATGCAGACAGACGCGCAACTCAAATCGGACGTGCTTGAGGAACTGCTGTGGGAACCGACCGTCACATCAAGCGACATCAATGTGACCGCCGCAGGCGGGGTCATCACGCTCAGCGGAACGGTTCCTCATTACGCAGAGAAGAAAGCTGCTGAGCTAGCCGTACGGCGCATCACGGGGGTGAAAGCCGTGGCAGAGGAAATGGAAGTCCACTTCGTTCCGACGAACGTTCGGCCCGATGCCGAGATCGCCCATGCAATCGTTGCCGCGTTAAACTGGCATGTCTGGGTGCCGGCCACAATCCAGGCGACTGTGGCCAACGGTTGGGTAACGCTCACTGGCAGCGTGAGTAAAGGATTTGAGCGAACGGCGGCCGTGGACGCAGTGACGTTCCTCGCCGGAGTCAAAGGCATTTCGAACGGCATCACGCTCAAGCCGAGCGTTCAGCCTTTGTCAGTGACTGGCTCAATCGAGAAAGCGCTCGTCCGCAACGCCAGGATCGACGCCGAGCATATCCGCGTCTCAAGCGACGGCGGAAACGTCACCTTGGCTGGGGTCGTGCAATCTTGGGACGAACGCGCAGAAGCCGGCGCGGCCGCCTGGAACGCGCCCGGCGTGACCGCCGTGCACAACAACCTGACGATCGGTTGATCACCGCGAACCGCGGTCGCCCGCGAGGTCAAAGCCCGATGCCTCACCGGAACACAACCATGCCTGATTCCAACGAGACGATGGCCGAGCAGATCGCCCGTGCGGCGACGGCATTTCAGGAACGGCAAACCGGCCGCGCGCCGACAGCGGTCAACGTGGTGCTAAGCGGCGGGACCGTGGTCGTTACCCTTCACGGTGCGCTATCGCCGGCCGAACAGGCCCTGGCAAAAAATCCGGATCGCGCGGCCAAAATGCGGGACTTTCATCGGCAACTGTTTCTGGCCTCGGCCGACGCGATGGGGAACGAAGTACGGCGAATTACTGGCTTGGATGTACGCGAAGCGGACGCTGAACTGGCCCCGCAGTCCAACAATGTCGTGCAAATTTTCAGTGACGGAACGATGGTTCAAGTTTTCCTGCTCGCCGGGAAAGTGCCGCCAAGTACTTTTGAGATACCGGTCCAAGAATAAGTTTGCCCGCTATCTCTGAAGCCACGCTTCCCCGAAGCATCTACCTCTTACCCGTCAGTCAATCCGCAAATTCAATCAAGGAGATCCACATGCCTTCCACCCTATCCGGCAATCATCAGAAGACCTACGCCCGCATCTTCGAGCAC
>JAQGHK010000216.1 GCA_028288875.1 Phycisphaerales bacterium
GCGATTCCATCACTTTTGGCTACGGTCTGGGCTCACCTTCCGAGCGTTACAGCTCGATTTTGTGCGATCGGTACGGATGGACAGAAGACAACCGCGCCGTCAATTCGACGGTCATATCGGATAACGCCGAAGCCAGCGTGTTGACGACGACCATCGGAGCTTCTGATCGCTGTTTCTGGCTCGCCGGTTACAACGACATGGCGCAATCCGGCACTAACGCCGCGGCCCTCGCCGACAACCGTGCAATCGTCCGATCACTGCTCGCCCGCATGGCTATCCCGACAGCGCTGGTGATGCTCGCTGAAGGCGGCGCCTTCACCTACACCGGCGCTTGGAGCACAATCGGATCGCTCGGCGGATTCCGCTATTCAACAACGGCCGGGAATACCGTCACATTCACAGCGGCGGGCAGTGCGATCATCATCGGATTTTTGCGAGGTCCTGGTGGTGGCAACGCGAGCGTGGCTATCGACGGCGGTTCGCCAACGACCGTATCGTGCCTACGCACGGCCACACCGATCGGCGTCGATGCCAATGCCGCGGTACCTACCGCCGCGGTGTTCTCCGGTCTGGCCAACGGATCACACACCGTTACGGTTACTGTTTCCAGCGGGTCTGTGTTCTTCCACTGGGCCGCCGGCATTGCAACACCACCGGGACCGCGTGTATTCATCGGCGGTTGCCTGTCGATGTCCCAGGCCGAGTACGCCAACACGGCCGCGGGGAGCGATCTGGCTTGCGAGGTTCACACCCAGATGTTCATCGAGGTGGCTACAGAACTGCGCGCGGCTGGCTTGGACGTCAGACACCGCCTGATCAAGATCGGCACGTCCGGCCAGCTTCAGGCAGACATCATTCACCCGAACGCCAGCGGACACGCCACCACGGCGGCACAATTTTATGAGGGCATCAGCCCGACCGAGATCGCATCCGCTACGGTCGCCGAACTGTATGCACAAAAGTTAGCGGTGCGCCATGTTGCATTTGGCAATGGACCTGATCCGCGCCCCGCGATTCCTGTCTTCTGATACTGCCGACTAGCCTCGCAGCAGCCTTTCGACTCTTGCTGGCGTGCCGAGGCATAATGGACAACCGCTTATGTTTCCGGTTGGGTGGACGGTGCGTCGCCGTCTAATCCCGTTGCGATCGCGGTCGCTGCCGAAGGCTCTCTCGCCTTCCGCATCGTCCGCGTTTCATGACGGCAGCAACGGCGATTTGCCGCCTCGGCAAGCGGCCCTTCAAGATTGTCTCGCTTAATTACTTCTTCTCGTAGGACTCGTACCACGTCTTCATCATCGACCAGGACATCTACAACACGGCGAAGCTCCCGCCGGATGGCAGCGATGACGCTGTCATTCTCGATCAGCAACGCGGCTAGTAGATAGCGGCTCGTCGCATCTTGGCGATCGCGTAGCTCCGTGTGGGCGCCACGTGTAAAGCCCTCCTTGCTGAACAGAAACAGCTTCTCCAGTTGGTCCTCTTTGCGAGCATCAAGTGCAGTGATATCGATCTCAAGAATCAGACGCTTATCGATTGGTTTGGCGAAAATCACCTGGTACAGCCGCCACACCGACGCGTTCGTCAGGACGACCCACTCCACACCTTGATTCGACGCGTAGTCCACAGCCTGCTTGACGTGCCGGTCATCCAACGGCGTTCCGGCCGATTTCACTTCGATTAGCTGAACGAGCTTGTCGTTGAGCTTTACGGCCAAGTCGCAATACGTGCCACGGATCGCATGTTCGCTGGTCAGCTCTGCATACTTGTCGTAGCCAAATACAGACGACAGCAGATCCTTCACTATTGTGACCGTATCGGCTTCAGACACGTCGCGAGCTTTCTGCTGCTGAACGATCGGCACCAGGTGCTTGAGGCCAGTTACGATTCGATCTTTTATCTTTCCTGCGATAGCCAAGGTGACTCCAAGTGTGGGTTTGATTGCATCTTCTGACCACGCCGAGGTTTGGGCAAATTGGCCGTGTTAGCATGCCATACCTAAACAGGTCGGTTCGGACTGCGCTCTGTCAGCCTATGTGGAACTTGGCATCCTCGTGGACGTGGTTTGTTAAGTACCGCAGGTCGCTCAATATCGGCGGTTGTTCGAATTCGCGATGTTGGCGTTGTAATTAACCGTGGACAAGAGAGAATTGTGGTCCGCGCGAAGAGCGGCTAGATCCGACACTAGGTCCAAATTCCTCTTTGCCAGCTTGTCGATATCAACACCAAACTGCGCTGCCGCTCGCGTAAGTCTCGCGGCATTTTCATTGGCAGTAGCTGCATTGGCCGAGACAGTCTGCGTGAGAGCCCTGATCTGTTCCGCTTGGGCGGTCAGTTCCTCTCTCATCGGATGGACCACAGACAACCAGAGAATTGCCAGGGCTACGAGGATCAATATCCCAGAGACACCGGCAGCCACGCCCAACGATACGCCTGAGCCTTGACGTTCTGCTCTAACTTGGGCGGCCGCACTCGACCGTTGTTGCCGCTCGGCTTCCGCGGCATCCGCTTCGGCCTGACGCCTTTGCTCTTGGCTTTTCCGCGAAGCGATCTCGGCTGCGAGCCGCTGAGCCTTTTCGGCCTCCTGCCGCTTCTGCAATTCTCGCTCGGCTGCTAGCTCCACTGTGCCGGGAACCTTTAGCTGCTGGCCACACGTTGGACAGTTGATGTATTCGCCAGCTGAAGCCAGCGGAACTTTCAGGCCTTCCGCACATTTTGTGCACGTAAATGAGACGGTACGCTTGCCGAAACCACCCTTAGATATGCTGTAGTCCACGACTACTGATGTTGCCTGCTGATCTTCAAAGCGTCAATTAAATCGACGTTCACGGCGGACCGCGCGTAAAAACGCCTCCGGCACGGTGCCGGAGGCGAGTCGTCGATGTCGCGAGCGGCCGGCCATCGGCGAGGCGGGACATCTCAATCTTGGAGGCCCCACATTAGGGCTCATAGATCTGCTCGCGTTCTGCGGAGCTTAATCGCTGCTAGATCGCGTTCGCGAAAGAATCGGCCGGCAGTGACAGCCGCACACAATGATCGATACTGCGGGTGCGAGTCGACCCCACCGAAGTCCGATCTTGAGTCGAGTACGTATGCCGTTCCGTCACCGCGGCCATGCAGGGCTGGACGCTTCCCGGCTGCATTCGCCAAGCGGGCGTGATCCCGTAGAATAATTGGTTAGTCGGCACGAGGGCGTGCCCGGCGAGGGGTCGACTATGCCAACAAACGTCAGCGGCATGTGCGAAGTCTGCGGCCAGCCCGGCATCGTTCACATGACCGAGATTCGTGACGGTGAGAAGACGAATCGCTCACTGTGTCTCGATCATGCACCGTCCGACATGCGTGACAAATTACCGTTTGGTCCGCATCGCACGCCGGCAGAAGAGGTCGCTTTCCTGCGGAACGAAATGGCTAGACTCGATCAGAAAGTTTTCGACCCGGCACAGCGTGCGGAGTTTAAAGCGGGGATCGAAAAGCTTATTGCCGACATCGAAGCCGGACGGCGGCGGATCGGCGATGCCGACTAACCACACACTGCAGCGGACCGGCCGCAAGAGTAGACTGATAGGCATGAGTCCCGGCCCCGGCCACTGAACGGATTTGCGTTAGCAAGCATGAGAACCGTTCTAGCAATCCTCGGCCTTTTAGCCTCCGTCGGCTGCGTACCCCGCGAGGAACGTACGTGCCGCGTTGTGGAGCAGGGGACAATCCAGCCCATTGCAGGAGCAAAGGTTTGGATTCAGCCCACAGCTCCGCACCCGTTCTGGCCGTGGAGTGATAGGGGCGTGACCGATAAGGATGGAGAAACGCATCTATCGCTTCCGACTGGCTATTGGTGGTGGTGGACGAGCGTGACTGCGACAGGATATTCTGAGATCGACTATCGGCTGTACGATACGTTGCCGGACGGTCGGCCGTGTTGGACGTTTTACATGCGAGCAGATCGACCGGCGACGTCCGAGCCTGCTCGCTAGCCGCCCGCTGCATTGGGCCCGCCCTGTCGTCGGGGCGGTTCAGGCCAGAGGGGCCACCGGCCGCCCCGGGCATTGAACGGTTTTGCGTTATCCCTCACATGCCGCGTTCAGCGTATGATTATCCTTCGATCCACCGCCGCATGACGGTCGAGGAGCTTCGCAAGGCGATCAAACAGTACGCCGCAAAAGAAACCGAGCATGGTTTGGCGGCTAAAGCGCGACGTTCGTGGAAAGAGTTGAAGCACCAAGCGGAAGCCGAATTGTCACGCCGTTTTAGTGAAGGATAATCACCAGCGCCAGCGGAACGCCCCCCCCCCGCGTTGCGGGTTCTGAAAGATGTGAGTGGGTCGTCGCGGTGCCGGCCGTCGAACGAGTTTGTGTTATGCCGCAGGGGAATATCTTCCATGGGACTCGACCTTCTCGACTTTACTTTCCGCATCGAGAAGTCGTTCCACGTAAAGCTTGATCTTCGAGACGCATGGGATCGTTTGCCCAGGCGGACGCCGCCTGACTGGACCGCGGGCGAGTTGCACGATTGGGTCATGCATTTATGTAGCGAGCGAGGTGCCGCGGTGCCCCCGAGTAGTTGGCATCGCGTTCAACTGGTCTTAGTGGACGTGACTGGCAAATCACCTAAGCTGATTCGACGTGGAACGTTCGTCATCCGTGAGCTTGGCTTTAGCATCTAAATCGCCGGCCCCGAAAGCAGCGGCATAACCGACCGATGCCGCGGACCGTGGCCGGCATTATAGTCTGTCCAAGCCATTCCGCGGGTTCTCGCCGGGTTGCCGCTTCCAGCCAGCGCGCCGATGATCGCCGCCAGCACGGCGGGTTCGTGAGCTACATCCCATAGAATGAGTAGTTATGCGGCCTTACGCCCTCAGCTTTCTCCTAGCGGTGATCGTCATTGCGGTTGCTGTCGCATTTCACGTCTGCGTCAGAGAGACGAATGCGGTGCGTGTCATCGAGCAGAATGGCGCTGCGATCAGCAAGCCAATCCCGAACGTGACGGTGTTCGTGCCGCAGACGAACACCGGTCGCGAGAAGCAGTTCGGCGACGAACAGCTCAGATACATTGCGCCGGCGATAAAGTGCCTGAGCAAGTTCAACGAACTCAACCTGAGCGGCTCGTCAGTTACGGATGCCGGCATTCGTCACCTCAAGGCGGTGGAGGAACTCGAACAGCTTGACGTCTGCGAAACGGCAGTAACCGTGGACGGCTTACTGCAGCTACAGCAACTTCCGAAGCTGAGAGTCATCGCCATCTCGCGTGCTCAGTATTCGGATGAAGCTCTCGCGAAGCTTAAGCGAGCGTTTCCGAAGGCTACAATCCTCGATGTCGGAACTTGATGTGCGGCGTCCGCACGTATAACCCGCGGCTAAAGCAGACCGCGGCTATAGTTTCTTGCATTCGGAAGCTGTTGGGGCGCGGCCTGAGCCACTGAAGGAGTTGCGTTATGCCGCAGGAACAACCGGTCACCACGTCCACCGACCCATACGCGGGCGAACTGACCGTCGCGGAGCTGATCGAGGAGTGGGTCGCCAATGTCGATAGTCGGTACGTCTTGATCTCGTCCGGCGGCACCACGGA
>JAQGHK010000246.1 GCA_028288875.1 Phycisphaerales bacterium
ACCCTGACCCTCTCCCGGTGATACCGGAGGCGCGGACTGAACACGGTCGCCGGCAAGGTTAAAGTGTCGCTTGCGCGATCGCCTTGCAGGGGGGAGCTCACCGGCAAGGCGATCACGCAAGCGACGCCCGTAAGTCACACGGCGGCCTGGGTAATTTGCCCGCGCGCCGGGCGCGAATTTTTTCCGCCCTACGCTCGGCCGGCCTTGCACTTACGTCGCGCTGCGCGAATGAAAATAGGAGAAACAAAACCACGCCCAATTTTGTGACTTATGAGCGAGTCGTCGAACATCGGTCGGACGCGTTTTTCTCAAATGCATCCGACTCACACGCGGATCGCGTTCACCAGTTCCGCGTTGGTTTTCACCTTCGTCATCGTATCGATGAGGCTTTTCAGCGAGGCCGCCGGCTCCATGCCGACGAGGTGTTTGCGGATCTTCTGGGCCGCCGCCAGCGTGGCGGGGGCGAGCAGCAGTTCTTCTTTACGCGTGCCGCTTTGCGGGATGTTCAGGGCGGGGAAGATGCGCATGTTCGCGAGCTTCCGGTCCAGCGTCAGTTCCATGTTGCCGGTGCCTTTGAACTCTTCGAAGATGACCTTGTCCATCTGGCTGCCGGTGTCGATCAGGCAGGTGGCCATGATCGTCAGGCTGCCGCCTTCTTCGAGCTTTCTAGCGGCACCGAACAGGCGTTTCGGGATTTCCAGCGCGCGTGAATCCACGCCGCCCGACAGCGTTTTTCCGCTGCGGCTATCGCTGTTGAACGCCCGGCCGAGGCGCGTCAGCGAGTCGAGCAGGATGATCACATCATGCCCCATTTCCGCGTGCCGTTTGCCGCGTTCGATCACCAGCTTGGCCAGGTCCAGGTGCTTGTCGATCGTGTTGTCGTTGGAGGAGGCGTACACCGTGCCGGGCACGTTGCGCTTCATGTCGGTGACTTCTTCGGGGCGCTCGTCGACGAGCAGCAGCATGAGTTCCGCTTCCGGATGGTTCATGTGAATGCCGCGGGCCATGTTCTGCAGGAGGATGGTCTTGCCGGTGCGTGGCGGGGCGACGATGAGCCCGCGCTGGCCGAAGCCAATGGGCGTGAGCAGGTCGATCATCCGCGTGGTCAGTTCGGCGGGGTTGTGCTCGAGCTTGATCTGCGGGCAAGGGTCCAGCGCGGTGGCGTCGTAGATGGCGACCGGCGTTTTCCACTCAGGAAAGGGGATATTTTCGATGCGGGTGATGCGACCCAGCGTTTTGCCGCGCAGTTCCCCTTGGATCAGCAGGCCCGGGCGCAGGCCTTGATCGACCCACATTTTACGGGGGACAAACACGCCGCCCGGGCGAACGGGTCGAAGGGGATGAGCAGGATCACGCAGGTCGCCGTCGCGTCGCTCGTCGGCGATTTGAAGGAGACCCTCAACTAAGGGTTCTGGCATTTGAATTGTCTCGGGATGGGAGTGGCACTTTCGCCAACCCCGGGCTTCAGCATAATGGAATCTGAAAGGCAGAACAAACTATGGACCTGCTCACGCAATTGCAGACGGATATGAAGATCGCCATGAAAGCCGGGGAAAAAGACCGGCTCACGGTGATCCGCATGCTCATTAGCGACGTCAAAAACATCGACCTGAACCCCGCCAAACCGACGGCGGAACAGGTCGTCGAGGCCTACGCGAAGAAGCTCAAAAAGAGCGTCGAGGAATGGCAGAAAATCGGCCGGGATCAGGAGGTGGTGACGCTGCGAAGCGAGATCGCCATCGTCGAAAGCTACCTGCCCAAGAAGGCCTCGGCGGAGGAAACCGAGAAACTGGTCGACGCCTTCCTCGCGGCCAACACCTACACTGAGAAAGACGCCGGCCGGGCGACCGGGGCGTTTATGAAGACGCAGACCGGGCTCGTCGATGCCGGCATCGCCAGCCCGCTGATTCGCCAGAAATTGGCCGGAAAGTAAGGAAATTCAAACATGAGCACGATCCCCGCAGCCGGCCACAAGGCCCCGGAATTCAATCTCGAAGCCTCTGACGGCACCACCGTCAGCACCGATTCGCTCAAAGGGAAGAAGTATGTTCTGTACTTCTACCCCAAGGCCGACACGCCCGGCTGTACCAAGGAAACCTGCGGCTTCCGCGACGCCCTGGCGGGGTACAAAGACCTCGGCGTGCCGGTGTTCGGCATCAGCCCGGACCCGGTGAAGGACGTCACCAAGTTCGCCAAGAAGTTCGACGTGAATTTCCCGCTCCTGGCCGACACCGACCACGCCATCGCCGAGGCGTATGGCGTGTGGGGCGAGAAGGTGTTCGCCGGCAACAAATATATGGGCGTCAGCCGTACGACATTTGTGATCGACGACGGCAAGATTGCCAAGGTTTTTGAGAAGGTGAAGCCCGAAGGGCATGACCAGGAAGTCTTGACCTACCTGAAGGCCTAGGGAAGTCGGCTAAGGTTTTGGGCGTGACAATTTGGGCTGGTTGTAACGCAGGTTTTAGTTGACCGCGTGCCCGGCAAGGCCCGATAATTCAGGGGCGTACCCATGGAGGGGACGCATATCATCTCGCAAAAGGATCGATTATGGCCAAAAAAGCCGCTCCCAAGTCGTCGCCCGCATCCAAGTCGCCCGCCACGGGCCTTACCCCGAGCGTCACGCCCGCCGGCGTGACGACGGAAGTTCCCGTCGCCGAGACCCCGGTCCGCAAGACCGTCGCCCCGAAGACCGCTGCCCCCTTGCCGGCCACCGCCAAAAAGGCCCCGGGCCCGATCACCTATGAGCGCATCGCCGAACGCGCCTACCACATCAGCCAAAGCGGCTACGGCGGCTCGGAAGATGACAACTGGCACCGTGCCGAAGCGGAATTGAAGAGCGAAGTCTAAAAGCCATTCGCCCCTCCCGTTGATTGCAACGGGAGGGGCGATCTTGATTTGATTCGCTTTCAGAGACTGTGATCGACGCTTACTTCCGCGCCGCCCGCCGCCGGCGAAGCTCGGCGTCGATGAACATGTCGATTTCGCCGTTGTCGAGAACCTTTTCGACTTGGCTGGTTTCGACGTTCGTGCGGTGATCCTTCACACGACGGTCGTCCATCACGTACGACCGGATCTGCGTGCCGAAACCGATGCGGCCCTTGTCGCCGACGATTTCCTTCAGCTCGGCATCGCGCTTGGCCTGCTCTGCCAGTTCAATTTTGCCGCGAAGGATCGAGAGCGCCAGCCGGCGATTCTGCTGCTGGCTGCGTTCGACCGAGCAGGTCACGACCAAACCTGTGGGCTTGTGCGTGATGCGAACGGCCGACGCGACCTTGTTCACGTTCTGCCCGCCGGGGCCCGACGCGCGAACGAAGGCGACGATGTCCAGGTCCACTTCCGGGATCTCATCGCCGGCGTCGGATTCCGGAAATTCCGGCGTCAGATCCAGCCCGGCAAAGCTGGTCATTCGCTTGCCTTGGCTGTTGTAGGGGCTGATGCGGACCAGGCGGTGCGTGCCGACTTCGGCGCGCATGTAGCCGAAGGCGTATTCGCCTTTGACGTGGTAGGTGACCGACTTGATGCCGGCCTGCTCGCCGTCCTGGCGATCGACTTCGCTGACGTCCCAGCCGCGGTGTTCCCAGAAGTGCAGATACATTCGGCTGAGCATGTCCGCCCAGTCCTGCGCCTCGGTGCCGCCTTCGCCGGCCTGGATGGTGACGAAGGTGTTGAGCGGATCGGGCTTGCCGTCGAGGAGCGTTTGCAGTTCGACTTTGTCGCCCTGCGCCTCTAGCCGCGTAAGCAGTTGATCGGCCTCAACGAGCGTGTCTTCATCGCCGGCTTCGGCGCCAAGGTCATAGAGCGCCCGCAGGTCGGCCAATTCGTCCAGCATTTTCACGATCGGATCGGTCGCGAACTTGAT
>JAQGHK010000272.1 GCA_028288875.1 Phycisphaerales bacterium
CTTCGTTCGGCAGGTGGCCGCGGTCGACCTGGTCCCAGATCGCCATCAATTCCTGCCCCGCCACGCTCAGGCCGGCATTTTCCAGGCTTTCGCCGTCGGCGGCACTGCCGGCTTCGAGGATCATGTCGAGGCGTTGCTGGTACATGTCCTGGCCAACGATGTCGTCGTCGATCCACTGGTTAATCTTAACTAGGTCGCGGTCCGTCAGATTCAGCCGCCCCGTGCCTTTGCCTTTTTCGCGGTTCTCTTTGATCAGCTTCAACCGACTGACGGTCATCAGCTCTTTACTGCGCAGGTTGAGCTCTCTGGCGCTCATCACCTGTTCCTGCGTCTTCAGTTCGAAATCCATCGCCAGCGCCTTGCGCAGCTCCGGCGATTTCTGGCTGCTGCCGGTGGCGAAGATTTTCTGCTTCTGCTCGGCGAGGTCGCCGACTTTTTTCAGCAGCCGATCACGCTGCTTGCCGATGAGGATTTCTTCCTTGCGCAGTTCCAGCGACGACAGCTGGCTGAGCGTCTTGCGGCGGCCGAACAGTTTGTCGATCAACGCCATCAGCCGGGCTCCCGTTCCGGCGTGCGCGGCGACTGATTTGAATCGGGCGACGCCGGCAATTCAGGCTCCGTCACCGGCGTGTACGGCAACGCCGACTTCTTCACCGCGGCGGACGACGGCGAGGATTTCTCCGCGTCCGCCAGCAGTTCGTCATACATTTCCTGCTCTTCACCGCTAAGCCCGGCAACGCTGATCGATGACACGCTCTCGGCCAATTCGCTGTCGGCCTGCAGGGTCGCGAGCATCTCTTCGGCGGCGGCGGCATCGTTGGCGATTTCGTCCGTATCCGGCAGATTCGCGTTCTTGCCCTGCCGCAGCAGTTCCAGATTGTGCAGGTGCGTGCCGACGACGTTGACCTGCTGATTGACGACCTGCAGCAGTTGATGCCGGCGTTCGATTTCCTTCTTCAGCTGCACCAGTTGCGTCGTCACGCGACGGCGGGCGGTGGGCGAATCGTTCTCTTTGAACTCGCGCTTGAGCGTCGACTCTTTCTTCTCCAGCTTGAAGAGCTCGTCATGGCTGGCGTCGCGCTGCGCGACGAGTGCCGTGCGGCGCTCGCTGAGATAGGCGATTTTCTTCTCGTGATCGCCCTTGCGGGAGAGCAGGACTTTGATGCGATCTGTCAGCGACATGCCTTCGCCTCCAACGGCCTTGCCTTGCGGGGCCGAGCCCTCTCGATAGAGGAGCAGGCGCCCGTCGAACCGCTTGGCGACCAGGCCCGGCCGCTGCTTCGCGTATGATTTTACCGCAGCTTCGACCGTCATGAGTGGCAATTCTGTTTCCACCGCCAGCTTCTCGGCGCTGAGGCTGCCTTCGACCATCTCATCGGTGAGGTCTTCGATCTTCTTGGCGACCCGGCCGTGCTTGCGGGCTTCGGGCTCGGGGTCCATCAGATCGAGCAGGCCGTGGATTTCGGTGCTGCCGTTGATCGTCCAGCCGCCCGCGGCGGTGGGCTCCATCAAAATGACATTGGCTTCGCTGGTTCGGTTGGCTAGTTCCCGGGCATCAGGGTCGAAGCCGCTGGTGCTGATGAGGATGACGGTCGTCGGCACCTTCGCCAAGGGCGGCGGGAGCGCCGAAATCGCCCGGCGAGTTTCGCCGGCGGTCATCGGCTTGGGGGATTCGTCCGCCAGCAGCGTTTTGACGGGCGAATAGGCCGTGGCGATCAGTCGGCCGACGACCTGCTGGAAGATGTACCAGCGGTTCATCGTAAACGACGTCGTCAGCGTCCGGCCGACGGGCATGCGCTGTTCAAGCTCCCGGTCGGGCCGGTGCTGGGCCATCGTTTTCTTCAGATCGACGCTGCGGTCGGTGGCGTTGGTCTGCTGCTTGAGCTTGGTAACGGGCCGTTGACCGTGGACGGTGTCGACGACGAATCGACCGTCGGCCAAGAGGCGGGCGACGTGGTCGATCGCTTCGCTTTCGCGCGCCTGGTGGTGGCCGGGGTCGGACGATCCAGCGGACGGTTCGGGCATCGGAACTACAGCTCCTTCTTGCTACGACTGCGCCACGCAACATACCCGACCAGCATCGCCAGCCAAACCCAGCCGGCGACCGAGAGCATGACATAAAGTGGCTTCATCGTTCGCCGGGCACAATAGCGATTGGCATGGCGTAAGTCACAAAATGGAGCGCGATTTTGTTCCGTCTATTTTCAAACCGCGTTATCCGCGTAAGTGCAGGGCCGGCCATGCGTAGGGCCGAAAAAAGAGGCCCCCGGCGCGATGACAGATTACCCAGACCGCCGTGTGACTTATGGCCGTCGCTTGCGCGATCGCCTGGGTCGAGGACGGCGATGCCGCAAGCGACGCTTCGGGTCAACGCACAACGAGCGGCTTCCTGTCGCGGCAACGTTGCGCGATTGACTCGGCCAGGCGTTTCGCGGGGTTTCGCGAGGTTGCTACCGGCGTTCCGCATTCATTAGTTGTATCGCCGCGACAGCAGTTTGTCGGCCAAAAAACAGACATTTTTGAACATTTCATGCCGGGATCGGCGTGCCACAGCGGGGGCAGAACTGGGCATCGGTCGGCCGGGCGAAACGGCAATCGGGATTAGGGCAGAGCTCGCGCAGCGGGATGACCGGGGCGACGCCGCTGACCGTGCCCAGCCGGTCTGCCAGTTGCACGCGGAACTGATACGCGGAGTCGCGGACGAACGCGGTGAACGCCGCCCACGCCAGCATCATCGGCAGGAACCAAAACAGGCCCAGCCACGCGCCGACGAGACCGAGGATCAGGTGAATCGGCTTCAGCCCGAACACCAGTGAGGGCAGGTCGAGCGCACGCATGCGGTTGTCGGCGACGGCATTGAAGGCGAGCACAAACTTCTGCATCGCCAGGATCTGTTGATTGATCTGCGCGATCAGGACCAGAAACGCGCCGCCGAGCAGGCTGATGGAAACGATCGCCAGCGTGTCGCCGCGATCGGGCGGGCCGAGCCACCAGTGGCGGACGGCGTCGGTCGAATAGTCGGCCCGCCACAGCCAGGCCGCCAGCATCGCCAGGGCGGCGAGCATCATCACCGCGCTGACATTGAGCCAGCCGAAGCCCACGCGCACCTCGCCGGCCGCATCGCGAACGGCCAGCGCATCATCGGCGGGCAAATGCTTATCGAGCAATTGCGAGGCCAGCTCGCACTGCTGCGCGTGCATCATCAGCGTCTGGCGTAAGCGCACCTGCAGGGCCCGGCACGGATAAAACCCGGCCGTTACCACCGCCATCAGCACCAGCCGCGGGATCGGCCAGATCTTGGCGACCGGCGGAACACGGCGCAGCGCGGTCGGCACGAATCGGCCCAGCAGTTCGGCTTGATCGGGACGCGGAACCGGCGGGATGTCGGGCGTGAACGCGCTCATGCCGCGCGCGTCTCAACGAGACGCATCAACGCCGGCAGCGGTTTGCCACAGCGGCGGCAGAACCGGGCGTGGACCGGATTGTTGCACAGGCACGCCGTGTTGCTGCAACCCTGCCCGTGAGCCGCGGTAAGGTGCGGCGACCGCGTCGGCCGGATCAACCGACCAATGGCCCGCGCGACCGCGATCACGGCCCAAGCACAGAACAGCAACCCCGAGACCGCGATGACGGCCACAGCGATGAGAATGATCGGAATGATTTCCATCGGCGTTGATCGGACGCGTGAATTATATCAGGTTCTGCTCCGCGGCAATGATGAAATCCGTGAAGCCTTGTAACGACTTATGCGTAGCGATTTGTCGGCGTCCGCGCCACTGCGTCGCCGCAGCGGATGCAGAAATCGTCGTTGGCATCCGGGTAGCTGCCGCAGCGGGCGCAGCGGCGGATGGTGTTGGTCAACTGCACGCCGCAGTGCATGCAGAACTGATCGCCGGCGGCGACGTCGCGGCGGCAACGCGGGCAGTGCGTCGGCGGGGTCACGAGGGCCGGTTTCGGAGCGCTCGGCAAAGGCGGAGCGCCGACGGTCACACCGAAGGCCGAGCCTGTGGTGGCGGCGGCTTCGGCGGCCGTGGTGTGGGATTCTGTTTTGAATGACGGGCCGCCCGCGATCTTCAGCGGCGGCGGGCCGCCCAGCGCGGCGGCGAATTCTGCCGCGCTGGTGAAGCGTCGATCCACCCGGCAATACGCCCGGCGGAACGCGTCATTCAAATTCGACGGCACGGCGGCGTTCAAATCCGTCGGCGTCTCATGGCCGGCGGGCTTCTGGCCGGTGAGGAGCTCGAACAGGATGACACCGACGGCATACAGGTCGGCGCGCGAATCAATCGCCCCGCCGCTGCGCTGCTCGGGGGCCATGTAATCCAACGTGCCGGCGATGGCCTGGCTTTGCGGCGAATCGAGGCTCATCGAATAGACGGCCGACATCGCCGTGGCGGCGCTCGTCTGGCCAAGTCCGAAGTCGGCGATCTTCGCCCGGCCGTCCTGCGTGAGCAGAATGTTTTCCGGCTTCAGATCACGATGAATGATCCCGCGCTCGTGCGCATAAGTGAGGCCAGCGAGAATGTCGCGCAGGATCGCGACGGCCCGCTGCGGCGAGAGATCACGCCGCTCGATCGGGGCGCGAAGTGAGCCGCCTTCCATGAACTCGCTGATGAGGTACGGCGGATCGGCGAAGGCATCAAAGCCCAGCGGCTTGACGATGTTCGGATGATCCAGGCCCTGGACGATGCCGCCTTCGCGCTGGAGCTGCTTGATGACATTGGCATCGTTCGGCAGCTTCACCGCGACGACGGTGCTGTGCCACGCGTGATGGCGCGCCTTCCAGACTTCGCCGAACGCGCCGCCGCCGACGCGCTCTTCGAGAACGTATTCGGAAATCCGTTGCCCAGTTCTTTGCCCCGCCGTAGCCATCGTTACGCGTTCCTTTCGGCGATCCAGTCACAGGTCAGCAGATTATACGTGAGCGCGACCAGCAGTCCGAACACCGCCGCGAGAATCAAAAACGCGCCTTGCGGCACGCCGACGAGGAGCCAGAGCAACACGCCGTCGACAATCGTGTAGCCCGCGACCAACACCGCGCCAGCGGCGTTTGATTCCCGCCGGGCGGCGGCCGTTGAGACGAAGAATGTCGCCCAGGGCAAAACCAGCACCAAACCGATCCAGACCAGCACCCGGCCGACGTGGTGCCAGAGGGCGGCCCGGTCGGCGGCGGGAAGGTCAAAATAGGCCACCCCGGCGGCTACGACGGCCAAGACGGTCGCCCCGCCGATGATCCATTGCGTCAAGTTCTTGATAAAAGGCATCGTTTCCCGGGCGATCTTATCACGAACTTCCGCAGGGCCGACCCAGCGCCCGGTTCTAATCCCGAACAAAATTATAACATTTATGCGATTCGCCTTGGCATACCGTGGCCATGACCTACCATGCTCCCAATGCCCCTGACGGCCCGCCCGATCGTTCGCTTCGATTTCCTGCCCGGCCGCACGGTCGCGGGGAAGTACGTCATCGAACGAAAACTGGGTAGCGGCTACGAGGGCGAGGTTTACGCCATCGTCGAGAAGAACACGGGTGTGCGCCGAGCGGCGAAATTCTACTATCCGCATCGCGACCCAATGGGCAAAAGCGCCATTGCCTATGCGCGTAAGCTCGACGCGCTACGCCACTGCCAGATTCTGCTGCAATATCACCATCAGGAAACCGCGACGGTTCAGAAGAACAAGGTGGCCGTCGTCGTCAGCGAATTATTTGAAGGCGAACAGCTCAGCGAGTTCCTGAAGAAGCAGCCGAATGGCCTCAGCACCTTCGAGGCGCTGCACGTGCTCTACACGCTGGTGCGCGGCATCGCCCCGATCCACGCCCGCGGCGAATACCACGGCGACATTCACGACGACAACGTGATGATCCGCCGGCAAGGCATCGGCTTTGAGGTGCGCCTCGTCGACTTCTTCGACCTCGGCCGGCCGAACAAGGCGAAGATTCGCAAAGACGTGCTGAATCTGGTGATGGTGTTCCACACGATCGTCGGCGGCCGCGATAAATACGCCGACCAGCCGCCGGAGGTGAAGTACATCATCCGCGGGCTGAAGGACTCGCTGATTCTCGCCCGCTTCCAAAGCGCCGGCGACATTCAGCGGCACTTGGAAGCGCTGACGTGGTCGCACCCGGTGGTGCACGCGACGTCCAATGGCCGGGCCTAGCGCCGGTGAGCGGTGGCCGCAGCGCGGTTGCCGGGCATAAATACTTCTGGCGTGACTTTGCGGATTTAGATAGATTAACGGCTCTTCACACTCGTAAGGAGCCACGGATGGCCCGTCGGTTAATCGGCTTATTGCTCTGTTCCATCGTTACGGCAGGTTGTGGGTCGAACTCGCACACGGCCTCGCTGCCGAAGCCGACGTTTACCGGCCCCGTGGTCAACCGCCCCAACACGCCCGTGCCGACGCCCGTCGTCCAGGCCAAGGGCACCGTTCCCGTCTTCATCCCCAGCCGCCCCGCCAATGTGCCGGCCGCCTGGGTTCCGCTGGCGAATGCTGAAAAACGCCAATGGACCTGGATCGTCGTCCACCACAGCGCCACGCCCACCGGCGGTATGGCCGCGTTCGATAAGGCCCATAAGGCTAAGGGCTGGGACGGCGTGGGTTACCACTTTGTCATCGGCAACGGCACCGACACCAAAGACGGCCAGATCGAAGTCACCCCGCGCTGGCCGATCCAGAAGCACGGCGCGCACGCCAAAACGCCGGACAATCAATACAACGAGCACGGCATCGGCATCTGCCTCGTCGGCAACATGGACGACCACCCGCCGACGGCCAAGCAGATGGCCAGCCTGGAAAAACTGGTGGCCTACCTGGCTGACACCTACCGCGTGAAGCAGAGCAACATCCTCGGCCACAAGATGACCGGCAAACAGACCGACTGCCCCGGCAGCATGACCAACATCGCCCAGATCCGCAGCGACGTCGCGAAGATGCGCCGCGCGGTGCTGGCCGACGGATCGACGAACGCGGATCTCACCGCCGACGCGACCGACCCGAACGCCGAACTGATGCAGACGGCACAGCGGTAAGATTTTTAAACGCCAAGAGCGCCAAGAAGAAAGAGAAATGAGCTGAGGCATTTGCCCTCGGTCTCTACTCTTTTTCTTCTTGGCGCTCTTGGCGTCTTGGCGGTTGACTAATTCTTCTTCCGCAGCAGCGTCACCGCATGCTTGCCGTATTCACTGACGTATAGATTGCCCCGTGAAACGTCCTGGCAGAGATCGAGCGGATTCTCCAGGTCGCCCCAGCCGGGCACGCCGGTGATGACGCCGGCGACGTCGCCCTTCTCATCGACTTTGATCGCCAGCAGATCGTTGCCGATGTTGTAGCGGCAGACGACCAGGCAGCCATCGAGCGGGTCATTGGATTGCGATGGGCCGTGGTATTGGATCGTGCCGTTGGGCGAGACGTGCGTGCCGAAATCGTAGACGGCCGGCTTCCACGTGGACTCGGGCTGCGTGCCGACGGGATAGCCGCTGACCTCCGCAAAATCCGGCCCGGCGGTCGGGTTGCCGCCATTCAGAACGTAGGTGGCTTGTGCCGGATTAGGGTGTCCGTTGTAGCTGCCGCGCTCGACGCGGAAGAGCCAGTCGTGCTCGGCCTCCGGCACGGCCCAAATCTGCGGGCTGTTCGGCCCGGCAGGCGTATTGCCGCCGGGGCTGCTGCCGTTCACCGCTGCGAAAAGGCGACCTTCCTTCGTCCAGCACAGGTCGTACGCCACGCGCATGCCGCCGGCGTAAACGGTCACCGGCGCGTCGGCCGATTTCCAGTTGTAGGTGCCGCCGTCTTCGGGCGTTTTGACATCGATCGGCAGCGCGGCGGGCAGTTTCTTCGGATCAAGCCGAACGACGGCCGCACTGAATGGATGCTCCGCCCGCCAGCCCCAGTAACCGT
>JAQGHK010000278.1 GCA_028288875.1 Phycisphaerales bacterium
AGCCAGCGAAACGCCCCTGACCTTGGAACAGGTCGGCCGGATCATCGGCGTGACAAAAGAACGCGTTCGCCAGATTCAAAATAAGGCCCTGATCAAGATCCGCCGGATCATTGAAGACGGCGTTCTAAAGCCGCGCGACGTGCCGGCAACGGCCCTCGAAGCCTGAGCCGATTGTTAGTGAGTCAATTTGAGAGCAGGCCCGGCGAGCTTTCGCCGGGCCTGCTGCATTTGATGCCTGATTCGTCACGAGATGACGGCGTTTTGTTTGCTATCAACCTCGTCTTTGTCGATAAGCTTTATTCTGTGCGACGCGTCGTAATGTTGCTCTCCGTCCTTGCCGTAGGCTGGTCTGCTGGCTGCGCGCCCAAAGGGCGCGGACTGCTAGACGAGGACGTCGCTTTCAAAGCGCCAGCGATCAAAGAGGCCGTGGTCGATCGACAGAAGGCGGCTGTGCCGCAACTGGTGAAAGATCTCGACGACGACGATTCTGCCGTGCGTTTTTATGCCATTGAGGGTCTGCGTCGCCTCACGGGCCAGACGTTCGATTATCATTACTTCGACGACACGCCTGCTCGTGCGCCCGCGGTGGCGAAGTGGCAGGCCTGGCTAGCGGAGCACGTGAAATGACGACACCCGCCCTGCGCATGGATCTGACGAGCAACCCGGCCGAGATCGCGTCGGCCCGAAAAAGCATCGAGGCCTTCGCGGGTGCGGCCGGATTCGACGAGCGGGCCACCGCTGATATCGGCCTCTGCGTGAACGAAGCCATCGCCAATATCATTCGTCACGCCTACGGCAGCGCGAAGGACAAGCCGATCGAAATGCACGCCGACATGGTCGCCGATGCAATGATGATCACGCTGCGTGACTGGGGGAATGGTCGCATGCCCGATCTGAATAAATCAGTAGATCCAAACACCCTCTGCCCCGGCGGCCTGGGTTTGCCATGCCTGAAAGCGCTGCTCGACGGCCTGAAATTTGAACCCCAGTCTGACGGCATGCTCCTGCGCATGACCAAGCGAAAACGGTGATTCCATGGCCGAACTGCAGCACCTCTCCACGCATGTTACTTACGCCGACATCACCGGCGACACGGCCATCTTTCGCCTGAAAGACGAGATCGATCTGCACACCAGTCCCGATTTGCGGACCGACATCCTCGGCGCACTCACTAAGGGCGAAGTGAAGAAGCTCGTGCTGAACCTTGAGAAAGTGCCGTACGTCGACAGCAGCGCGATCGCTGTCATGGTCGAAGCCCTGCAGAAGCTCCGCAAGGCCGGCGGAAAAGTGTATCTGACAAACTTGTCGCCGCGCGTGAAAGGCCTGCTGGAAATCGCGCGGCTGGATTCGATTTTCAGCGTCGTCGCCAATGAAGCTGATGTTGCCGCGTCGTAGCTGCATCGCGTTCGGATATTTCGCATGAACGTCTTCGCCCCCGTCAGCTACGTTGGTCGGACCGCGGCATACGTGGTGGCGTTCATCGGCTCCATTGGCCTGCTGTTCCGCGATGCCGCCGCGCGCGCCAAGCCGGGTCTGTTCACCGGCCGCGGTAAGCGGCTCGGCCGGGCGAATCTTTGGGCGCAGATGGTCCGCGTTGGCGTGAAGTCCATCGGCATCATCAGCCTGGTCGTCTTCTGCATCGGTGCGATCCTGTCGCTGCAGATGCAGCCGATTCTGAATCAATATGGCGCGGTCTCGAAGATCGCCGACATCATCGGCATCGCCATGCTGCGCGAGCTCGGCCCGCTGGTGGCGGCCATCACACTCACAGGCTTCGCCGGCGCAAGTATCGCCGCCGAGTTGGGCACGATGAAGGTGAGTGAGGAACTGGAAGCGCTCGAAAGCAGCGCGATCGACCCGATCCGGTTCCTGGTCGTCCCCCGCGTCTTCGCGACCACGGTGATGATGATCTGCCTGGCCGTCATCGCCGACCTGATGGGCGTGCTCGGCGGCATGTTCGTCTGCTGGGGCCTGTTTGGCATTCCGCCGGAGAGCTACCTGAACGCGACGTTTACCGCCGCCAAGACGCGTGATTTTGTGAGTGGCCTAATGAAAAGCGGCGTCTTCGGCGCCGCCCTCAGCCTGATCGCCTGCCACCTCGGCATGACCGTCCGCGGCGGGGCCGCGGGTGTGGGCGATGCCACGACCAAAACGGTCGTCTATACGATCGTGGCGCTGACGTTTATCGACTTGGGCTTTACGGCCGTGTTCTATTACCTTGGTTTTTGAATGTCAGACATCGCTATCAAAGTCGACCACGCAACGAAGCGCTATGGCGAGCGTGTGATCCTCGATCAGATCGAGCTCGACGTGATTAAAGGCGAGACGCTCGTCATCATGGGCGGGTCCGGCAGTGGTAAGTCTACGTTGCTGCGGATGATGATTGGCACCGTGCCTGTCGATGGCGGAAACATCGCCGTCATGGGTCGCACGATCTGCGGCCTGTCGACCGAAGAACTCAGCGAATATCACAAGTCCATTGGCGTGCTGTTTCAGTCCGGCGCGCTCTACAACAGCATGACCCTCGGCGAGAATGTCGCTTTGCCGCTGCGCGAGCACACGGATCTTCAGGACGAAACAATCGACATCATCGTGAAGATCAAGCTTGAACTCGTCGGCCTGCGCGAGCACACCGACAAGCTGCCGTCCGAAATTTCCGGCGGTATGAAAAAGCGCGCTGGGCTGGCGCGGGCGATGGCACTGGACCCGCAAATTCTGTTTTACGACGAGCCGTCGGCCGGGCTGGATCCGGTCACTAGCGCGGAGATCGATGAACTGATCATCAAGCTGAATAAAGTGCTCGGCGTGACCAGCGTTGTCGTCACGCACGAGATGGACTCGGCCTTCCGCATTGCCGACCGCATGGTGCTTCTGGATCGGGGCAAGTTCATCCGGTGTGGCACACCGGCCGAGATGCGGGCCAGCACGGATCCATTTGTGAAGCAGTTCATCAATGGCCTGACGGAAGGACCGCTGACCGAGCGGCGGCAGTCGGACGAATACGTGGACGATCTTCTGGATATCAAAGTCTGATACGCGGATTATCGCGATCTGAAGTAAACTGAAACTCCAAATGCCCACTGACAAAAATGCTCTCCGGGCCGGCCTGTTTATCGTGGTGGCCATTGCGCTCGCTGCCGGCGTGCTGCTGGCGATTCAAGGGTCGCGCAACTGGCTCGAGCCCAAGCACACCATCACGGCCGCGTTTGATCTGACCGAAAACCTTGGCGGTTTGAAGGTGGGCGATCCCGTTCGCGTTGGCGGGTTCGATCAGGGAAGTGTGGCGGCGATCCGGTTCGTCAGCGGGCAGCCGCCGCATGTCGAAGTCGAGTTCTCGCTGCCGACGAAATACGAATTGCGAACCGACGCGAATGTCGGCGTCGAGCAAGGCCTGACCGGCGCGGCGAACCTGAATATCGTCGATTTCGGCAAAGGCGACGCCTGGAAAGACGGAACCATCCTCGATGGCCGGCCGAGCGCGCTGACGACCTTCTACGCACTCGCCCCGGAAATCACCGGCCTTGTCGCCGCGGTCCGCAGCAAGGTCGGCCCGGCTTATGATCGTTACGACACGACCCTCACCAACGCCGACGGCGCGGTCATCGAGGCGAAAAAGGCGATGGTCGCGTTCAGTGATTTCCTCGGCGGCAGCGGCCCAGATCTCCGCGGCACGCTCGCCAACATGAACAAGGCCACCGACACCTTGAACACCCGGCTGCCCAAAACCCTCGATAAGGCCGACTCGTTTATCGATGAGACGAAGCAGACCGTGATGGACGCTCGCCATACCTTCAGTGATGCAAAGGCAGCCTTAGTGAGCGCCCGCGATACGATCAACGACGCGCACAACATCATCACCCGTAACCGCTCGCGGATCGACAACATCCTCACCAGCGTCCGCGAGACGGCCAACAATCTCGAAGGCGCCAGCGCTGAAGTCCGACGGAGCCCATGGCGGCTGCTGTATAAGCCGAGCGCGGATGAGGTGAACAACCTGCAGCTATACGACACGACCCGCCAATTCGCCCGGGCGGCCAGCCAATTGAACGACGCCGCCGGCGCGGTGCGCGACGCCGCCGCCGATCCCGACGTCGATCGGAAGCAGCTTCAATCGCTTCTGACCGACCTGCAGGCGACGTTCGGGAAATATCAGAAAGTCGAACAGACATTCTGGCAGGGCGTGAAGTAGCACGCCGGACGTCGCCGACAACGGGGACTGACGTGCATGATCTGGCCGTTTTGTTTCTCCACCACACGGACGACGCGGCCACGCGGAATAATCTCGCCTGCGTTCGCCATTTCAACCCAAGCGTCCCGATCATTCCGCTGAGCAACTGGGGCGTCACGCTGCCGGGCGGATTTCATCCGCGCAACATGACGCGCGGCTGGCGGAAGCTGCTGCCTGCATTCCGTGGCAAGGGATTGGCCGGCGCCTGGGGACGGTATCGGCTGAATTTGGCCCCGCGATGGGTGTGGCGCAACGCCGACCTAGCAGCGTATCTCTGGATGACCTGGCCCCGCCGTCCCGTACAGGCGCGGCGGTGGGTGATTCTCGAATGGGACGTTTACTGCAATACGTCGCTGGTCGATTGGTACGCGCCGAACTGGGATGAGGCTGTGACATCCACCTGCACGCAAGTGCCCGGCCGAAATGATGAGTTCTATTTCTTCAACGAGAAGGAGCGGCTGGCGATTCCGGCGGCCTATCGCCCGTCGCTGATGGCGACGAATCCATGGGCCGGGATGATGTTTTCGGACGAGGCGCTCACCGCGATCGCCGCCCGCGTCCGTGAATCGGCCTGGTGCAACGGGTTTTGCGAATTGCGCGTAGCGACGGCGGCAAAATCGCTCGGCTATGAGCCGACCATCCACCGCAACCCACTGGCCGCCCGCACGTTGCGATCGCCAACCATGTTCGATTTGGCCGAAATCGACGTTCCCAGCGTCTGGCACCGGGTCAAGCGGCACGATGTATTAACGCTCGCCCCGGAATGCACTCTGGCCGCGCCAGCCGCGCATTTGCCTTGAATTTCCCGCGTGTTCAGGTAAATTGTTCGGCCCGGCTGACGTCTGCGCGTGTTGCGCGAACGCACGTCGGAGGCATCATTTGGGATTCTGATCATGAAAAAAGGCGTTCACCCGCAGTACCGTCCGGTCGTTTTCCAGGACATTTCGGCCGGCACCAGCTTCCTGACGCGTTCGACCATTGAGTCGAAGGAAACCGTCAAGTGGGAAGACGGCAACGAGTACCCGATCGTCAAGGTCGATATCTCGGCCGCCAGCCACCCGTTCTACACGGGCAAGCAGACCTTCATCGACGCCACCGGCCGCCTCGACCGCTTCGCCAAGAAGTTCGGCGGCAGCTACAGCTTCCAGAAAGCCGGCGCGAAGGCCGAGAAGGCCGCTCAGTAACTTTTTGTTGCTTAATCTTTGCAGTGAATCAATATTCCACCCGGCGGGCCGAATTTCGGCCTGCCGGGTGTTTTCTTGCGGCAGACGGGTGAGGGCATTCTGTGATCAACGACTTCTCGAGTGTTTTGTTTGTCGCCGCACTGAGCGCCGCGGCGGTGGCCCGCGCAACGGTTTATAACTATTCGCCCACGGTTGATCTGAGCCAATCTACACTCGACGGGGTAGGAACTTTCGGCAATGTGATGGTCTATTCACTCCCCGCCAATCCGCCGACGTTCAGCCTTCACGGCACCGACAGCATTACGGGCACTGTGACATTCGCCAACAATAAGGCAATTCAAGTGACCGATCCGGGCCACTTCGGCACGGGATCAATACGGCTTCGTTTTGAGCCGCCAAGCAACGCTTTCACCAGATATAGTTCTACGGTAATGCTGTTGGGTGTCAGTGGCTCGACCGCTCCGGACAATCCTCAAACGACGGGATTCGCGACCAGCGCTGGTGGCGTGCTGGATGCTGCGTTCACAGGACTGACAAATAATACGGCGAGCTTCACGGGGTTCAGCTACACCATCACCCTCAACGCCACGCCTGCGTTGGTGGCGTTTCACCCTACCGGTGTCAGGCTCGACGCTGACAACAGGTACGTGACGATTGTGCCCGAGCCTGCAATCGGCTTGGCAATGCTCGGCGGCCAGGTTCTGCTGATCCGTCGACGAAAATCGGCGCGATGATCGGTTACTGGCGGCCGGTCCGTTCATCTGCCAACGGAATAAAAACACTCGCCCGCGACGAAGCCGTCGCGGGCGAGTGTGTTGGATCAGTCAGACTTTCGTCTGCGGGCTGATTATTTCTTGCCGGCCAGGATCGCGTCCTTGGCGGCCTTGGCCACGCGGAACTTGATCTTGGTCTTGGCGGGGATCTTCTTGGTCTTGCCGGCGTCTGGGCCGAAACGCATGACCATTTCGCGCGGGGCGGACTTGGTCAGGACCAGCTTGCCGATACCCGGCAGCGTAAAGCCATTCTTGGCCTGCTTGTAAGCCAGTTCGCACATGGATTCGAAGAAGACGTTGACTTGCTTCTTGCTGACGCCGACTTTGTCCGCCAACGTGTTGGCGATTTCCGACTTGGTCATGGTTTTGGCCATGGAGCTCTCCTGAAAAGGGCGACGTCCCGGTTCCGTGGGACGCCAGTGAATCACTGCTGCGGTAGGCGTGTCGACGCCCGCCGCCGCGCGACGCCCGCACTTGCGGGTGAGTCGCACATTTTCTCTTACTTCCCTCTACGCTGCGATATTGCCCCACACAGGCAGGCTCACGAACGTCCGGTCGCGAGAAAATAGCTGGAAACCAGCCGTATTCAAGCAATCATCGGTTGCGCGACAGATTTTTCTTAAGAAAACCCGAAAAAGTGGACAACTCGGTGGGCACAAGTGCTCATCCCTCCCGACTCTTGCGAAACAAGGCCGGCGACACGCCGGTCTGCCGCTTGAACTGCCTGCCGAAGTAAAACACGTCGGCATAACCGAGCCTGCGCGCGATTTCCTTCACTGGCAGGTTAGTCGAAAGCAGCAGATCGCGCGCGGTCGCGACGCGCCGGCCGATGGCATATTGGTGCGGGCTGGTACCCGTTTGCGTGCGAAAATGACGGCGCAGGCTGCGAACCGACAAGCCGACCCGGCCGGCGAGGTTTTCATAGTCGGCTGGCGCTTCGGGCTTGGCCAGCTCCCGCTGCACTTTGTCTACCCACGTAGGCGGCAGGGCGGCCGGGGCTTGGGAGAGGTCGAGCAGCAGCCCTTCCAGCGCCAGCGCCGCCCGCGCCGCGGCCGGGCGGCCAGGTTCCTGAATCAGGTGCAGCAAGGCATCAAATCGCGCGGCAAAATCTCCCGCGGCGACCGCCAATGGCATGACGGGGAACAAGCCGTCCTCCATCCATCGCTGCACCAGCGGCCCCTGAAACGCCACGTACCGGTGCACCCAGGTCTGCCCCGGCTTGGCGGGATTGAACTTGATCTTCGGGCCTGGAAAGCCCGACCAGAACCACCGGCCGTTCAGTGCATAAGTCTTGCGCCCGATGCTCAGTGAAACTTCCCCCGCTTCCATGAACTGCAGCGTCTGATAGGCCGTGAAATGCTTGTCCACGTGGTGCGCACAGCGCGGGACGCTCTGGCCGGCGAGGAAGAACAGGTCGGGCCTGGGCATTGGCCGTATTGTGCAAAAATTGGCAGAAACATCCATGGCCGCTCTGGCGATTCGATGGCTTAATAGTCACCGGCAAGGAAACCCCAACCCGCGGAGCAATCATGGAAGTGAAGAAAATCGGCATCGTGATGAACGGCGTCACCGGACGCATGGGCACCAATCAGCACCTGATCCGATCGATCCTGGCGATCATCAAACAGGGCGGCGTGAAGATTAGCGACAAGTTGACGCTCATGCCCGAGCCGATTCTCACCGGCCGTAGCGAGAGCAAGCTGTTTGAGTTGGCCGAGACGGTTGCCGTCCGCGAGATCGGCCGCGCGATCCCGTACACCACCAACATCGATCACGCTCTGGCCGACGATGAGAACCAGATTTTCTTCGACGCCAGCGGCACGCTCCAGCGGGCCGGCTTCATCGAAAAAGCCGTGAAGGCGAAAAAAGCGATTTATTGTGAAAAGCCGACGGCCACTGAGTCGAAGGAAGCCCTCCGCCTGGCTGATCTCGTCGAAAAGGCCGGTCTGAAAAACGGCGTGGTCCAGGACAAGCTGTGGCTGCCGAGCTTCCGCAAGATCGCCATGCTGAAGGAACTGGGCTTCTTCGGGAAGATCCTCAGCGTCCGCGGCGAGTTCGGCTACTGGGTGTTCACTGGCATGGACCTCGACCAGCCCGCCCAGCGACCGAGCTGGAATTACCGCGCCGAAGACGGCGGCGGCATGATGATCGATATGTTCTGCCACTGGCAGTACGTGATCAACAACCTGTTCGGCCCGATCAAGTCGCTCGTGGCGTACGGCAATATCGATCTCGATCAGCGCCGCGCCGAAGACGGAAAGCCGTTCAAAGCCACCGCCGATGACTCGGCGTACGCGATGTTCCTGCTGGAAGACGGCACGATGTGCCAGTTCAACAGCAGCTGGTGCACCCGCGTGCGGCGGGATGATCTGCTGACGGTTCAGGTCGACGGCATCAAAGGCTCGGCCGTGGCCGGTCTGCGTGAAGTCGTCGTGCAGCACGCCAGCGAAACGCCCAAGCCCGTCTGGAACCCGGATATTCCGCAGCCCATCGATTTCTACGGCGGCTGGCAGAAGGTGCCGAACAACATCAACTACGACAACGCGTTCAAGATCCAGTGGGAA